>JBFHVK010000326.1:0-3179 GCA_041589615.1 Gammaproteobacteria bacterium
AACCTAACAGCAAGCCCCGGCAAGTACCGAGTTATAAATAAGATAACCACATCAGACGGGCAAACGGCTGAAAGATTCCTAAACATAACAGTATTGCCTAATGAATACACAACGGACTATGAATAATGGCGGCACGTACTAAGAGAATCCAGATAGACGAGAACACAAGAAAGAAAATACAAGCAAGCCAGCTAATCAACCGCCTTACAAATCATATACTTACAAATCCAGAAGACCCGGATTTTAAAAAGAAGTTCTTACAGGCTACACAGGTTAATGCAGCATTAGGATTATTAAAGAAGATTCTCCCTGATTTAAGTAATGTCGAGATGTCAGCGACAGTAACGGTAAACAATGAGCGCGAACTCACAGACGAAGAACTACTCAATATCGCCGCAAGTAGCAGCACAGGAAGTACTGAACAGGAGAGCAGCGAGGGCGAATCTTCTAGCGTTCACTAAATACACTAAGCCTGATTTTGAGGCGGGTGAACACCACAAGAAGATAGCGGAAGCCCTAGAGCGTGTAGAAAAGGGCGAGATAGACCGATTAATTATTGAAGCTCCACCGAGACACACGAAGTCTGAGCTGGCTTCTAGGCGTTTCCCTTCGTGGGTTTTAGGGCGTGGCCCGAAGAAACAAATTATAACCTCAACCTATTCGGGTGAATTTGCTTTAGATTTCGGGCGAGAGGTTAGAAATATAGTTTCCTCACAGGACTATAAAAACATATTCCCTGATGTAACGCTTGCAGAGGATTCTAAGGCCGCTAATCGCTGGCATACAAACAAGCAAGGGGTTTATGTGGCTGTTGGTGTTGGCGGCCCTATAACGGGACGCGGGGCGCATATAGCGTTAATAGATGATCCTTTCAAGAATAGAGAGGAAGCGGACTCAGAGGTTATCCGTAATAAGGTCTGGGATTGGTACACGTCAACCCTATACACCCGCTTAATGCCAGGGGGCGCGGTTATTCTCATCCTTACTCGATGGCATGAAGACGACTTAGCAGGGCGGTTATTAAAAGAGGCTGAGAACGGCGGCGACCAATGGGAAGTAGTAAGGCTTCCTGCTATTGCTAATGAAGGCACAGACAACGAGAAGGCATTATGGCCTGAGTGGTACAACTTAGCATCATTAAAGCGAATTAAAAACGCTATCGGGCCTCGTGATTGGTCAGCACTGTATCAACAGAACCCAGAACCCGACGAGGGCATATTTTTTAAGCGTGAAGACTTTAACCGTTATCCATTAGGTGATGAGCCGAAGTATTTAACCAAGTTTGGCGCGAGTGATTACGCCGTTACTGAGGGTGATGGTGATTTTACCGAACAGGGTGTAGCGGGATTATGTCCAGAGGGCAACTTATACATGGTTGACTGGATATCAGGGCAAGATGAGTCAGACGTTTGGGTAGATGACTTGCTCGACCTAGTTAAAAAACATAACCCTGTTATATGGGGCGCAGAAGTCGGCCAGATTAAAAAAGCGGTGGCCCCCTGGTTGGCTAAACGATGTAGGCAGCGACGAGTTTACATAGAGCTAGAGCCAATGAGTAACACGGGTGGAAAAGTGGTGAATGCTCGATCTTTTCAGGCAATGGTTAGATTAGGCTTGGTTTATATCCCTATATGCGAATGGGGCGATGAATTAATCAGGCAATTAACAAAGTTTCCTGCTGGCGCGTTTGACGACAAGGTTGACGTTTGCGGCATTATGGGCAGATTGATAGATAAGGTTTACGAGGTATCCCCTCCTGATAAGCCTAAAGCAGATAACCGTAGAGATTACGGCTACAAATCCGATTACGAGGAAGATTCGTGGAAAACGATCTAATACATGAAAAGCTAGTAAGATATTACGAAACTTTCATGGAACACACACAATTAGGGCATGAGGAAGCGCGGACTCGTCGTGATTACTACAACGGCATTCAGCACACGGCTGAGGAAATCGCCACTTTAAAGAAACGCCGCCAGCCAATTGTCACAGATAACCGTGTTAAGCGCAAAGTCGATTATCTTTTAGGCGTCGAGAGACAAACCAGAACAGACCCTAAGTGTTTCCCTCGGACACCTCAAGATGACGAAGCAAGCCAGGCCTTTACCGATGCTATCCGTTTTGTGTGTGATAACAACGACTGGGACATAGAAAGGTCAGAGGGTTTTGATTATCTCTGCGTAGAGGGGATAGAAGCTTACCAGACATCTATTGAGTATCGAGGCGAGGAGCCTGAAATCGTTGTAGACCATATTCCGTGGGATCGTTTTATTTATGATCCGCATTCAAGGGATAGATTCTTTAGAGATGCGAAATTTAAAGGCGTTTTAACATGGATGGACAGGGACGATGCGCTTGAAATGTTCCCCGGCAAAGAAGACGCGCTAATCATTAGTGACGACCAAGAGAATCACGCCTTTAACGATAAGCCGAATAATATCCGCTGGCAGGACAAAAACCGTAAACGTGTGTTAGTGCTAGAAATGCACTTTAAAGAACGTGACGGCTGGGCGACTGCAATCCTCACTAAAGCGGGATTCTTACAAGACCCTGCCCCTAGTGTCTATCTGGATGAGTTCGGCGCTCCTGCGTCAAATATCGAGGCGGGAGGGGCATTTATCGATAAAGATAATGACCGTTACGGCATTGTTCGCCAGATGATTAGCCCACAGGATGAGATTAACAAGCGTAAATCGAAATACCTTGATCTTCTCAGTCGTCGCCAGACCTTCGGTAACGATAGGGCTGTATCAGACCCGAATAAAGCAAAACAAGAATTAAATAAGGCTAACGGCCATGTTGAGTTAAATGGTTCAGCACAGTTTGGGCAAGATTTCGGCGTTATCCCAACGGGCGATATGGCGATGGGTCAATTTAATCTATTGCAGGATGCCTATAACTCCATCGAGGGCATGGGGCAGGGTGATATTGTTGATAGCTCTGCATCAGGCAGAAGCAAAGAGATTTCACAGAATGCCAACTTAATCGAATTAGGCCCGTTATTTGACACCCATCGTCAAGTATCAAAGATGGTGTATAAGCAAATCTTTAACCGTATTAAACAATTCTGGACAGAGCATAAGTTTGTGCGGATTACCGACGACGAGCGAAATATTAAATTCGCTGAATTAAATAAGCCGATGACCGGCGCGGATTTAGTTGTAGAGAAGTTCGGGCAG
>JBFHVK010000327.1:0-3177 GCA_041589615.1 Gammaproteobacteria bacterium
TTATTTCAGTTAAAAAGTAAGTATCATTTTATGGTAGTTTACTAATATAAGTGAATGCAAATTCAGCGGGAAGGTATAAAATGGTTGTAAATGTTGAAGAAGAAACTATGTTGATGACGCGAGAAGAGGATATCGACCGCGCATCACGCTCGTTAAAAGCCATGTCACACCCATTGCGACTGAAAATACTATGTACACTTCAGGATCAGGAAGTGAGTGTACAGGATATCGTTGACAATGTGGGCACATCGCAAAGCAATATATCGCAACATCTGGCAATTTTAAGGGACAAGGGCATTCTTGCCTCACGTAAGGATGCTAATCGCGTGTTCTACCGTGTTGGTGATGCACGCACTCTGCGTTTAATTAGTATGATGCAGGAAGTCTTCTGTACACAGCGTATAATGGACGAATAGTCCTTCTATGCTTAATGACTGACCCATGCGTCGGTCGCAGAATAATAGATAATTCGAGCCTCTGATCATAACCTGATCAGGGGCTTAATGGTTTAAACTGGAGTTATAAATGGCTCAACTGATTGAGTTTGCTGGCAACCATCTGGTTCTGGCGTCTGCCCTGGCAGTGATTACACTGCTGCTTATCAAAGCTGAAATCGATGCCAGACTAAGTAGTGTCAAACAACTGAATGTTAATGAAGCGGTGCGCCTGATGAATGATGATGCCGTTATACTCGACGTTCGTGAAAGCAATGAATACGGTACCGGCCACATCCCCAATGCTATACACATCCCTATGTCGTCACTGGTTAAGCGCATAAATGAGCTTGAAAAATACAAGCAGAAGAACATTCTTGCCTACTGTCGCTCAGGTAGCCGCTCAAACGCAGCCTGCCGAACACTTAGCAAGCAGGGCTTCGAAAGCGTGAACAATCTTGCCGGTGGCATTATGAGCTGGTCAAATGCTAATTTGCCTGTCTCAAAGAAGTAGGTGATGCATGAGCCAGGCTGATATTACTGTTTATTACGCGCCATTCTGTCCATACTGTGGCTGGGCTAAACAGCTACTTGAAAGCAAGAATGTTGCCTTTTCCATGATTAATGTGAACGATAGCCCTGATATTCGCCAGGAAATGGAGCAACGTTCAGGACGCACCAGTGTGCCACAGATTTTTATCGGTGAGACCCACGTTGGCGGCTATGATGATATGGCCGCAATGGATGATAGAGGCGAACTGGACTCCCTGATCGCAGCAGGATAAGCAAACATGCAACTGGTATGCCCTCATTGTCTCGCAATCAATCGTGTTCCAGAGCAAAAATCACCCGCTGATGCCAATTGTGGAAAGTGCCATAAGCGCCTGTTGACAGGTCAAGCACTGGCAGCCAGCCAGGCTATGTTTGATCGAATGCTACATAAAGATGAAACCCCTCTAGTAGTTGATTTCTGGGCCGCCTGGTGTGGCCCATGTAAAATGATGGCACCGGTATTCGAACAGGCTGCAGCGCAAATTGGCCATCGCGCACGTCTACTCAAGATAGACACAGAAGCCGAACAGTCCCTCGCGGCACGCTATCAGATTCGCAGCATACCGACATTAATGGTATTCTCGGCTGGCAAGGAGAAGGCAAGACTTTCCGGCGCACTCGACCAGAGCAGCTTGCTGTCATGGATTAATCAAAATATATAAATACTAGGTTTTAATAATGAGCGAAGAACAGAATCAGCAACAGTTTGCTATCCAGAAAATTTACCTCAAGGATGTTTCTTTCGAGTCCCCCAATGCACCTTCAGTGTTTCAGGACGGCGAGTGGAAACCCGAGATAAACGTACAGATAAATACAGAAGCCAGGACGGTAACCGAAGGCCTCAACGAGGTCACATTAACCGTAACTGTAACCGCTAAGCAGGCAGACAAAACTGCATTCCTGGTTGAAGTGAAGCAATCAGGCCTGTTCCAGATGGCCGGCTTTGCACAGGACCAGCTCGGCGGCATGCTCGGTGCCTACTGCCCTGAAGTGCTGTTCCCCTATGCACGTGAAGCGATTTCCGATCTTGTAGGCAAGGGTGGCTTTCCTCAGCTATTACTATCTCCCGTGAACTTCAATGCACTGTACATGCAGCACCAGCAGCAGCAACAACAGCAGCAGTCCGCAGATACCGCACACTAAGTACTGCCAATGTCGGACAAAAGACACATAGCCGTACTAGGCGGTGGCTCATGGGGTACAGCACTGGCAATTCAGGTTGCTCGTGCGCAACAGGATGTGGTGCTGTGGGACATCAATCCCCAGCACATCAAGGATATGCAGCAGACACGCTATAACCAGCAATACCTGCCCGATATCCCACTTCCCGACAATCTGCAATTCAGCGATAACCTGCAGCAGGTACTAGAGCAGTCAAATACACTGTTACTGGCGATACCTAGCCATGCTGTGCGTGGATTTCTGCAAAACTGCAAGCAATGGATCAGCGCAGACAAGCACATCGTCTGGGCTACAAAAGGCCTGGAGGAAAATACGGCTAAGCCCATTCACCAGATTGTTGAGGAAGAACTACCGGAATGTCGAAACACAGCGGTCGTCTCAGGCCCAACTTTCGCCGGTGAAGTGGCTCGCGACCTGCCAACTGCAGTCACTGTTGCTGCCAGTAGCCACGCACTTGCCGATGAGGTAGCCGGCTTTCTACACTACGGTAATTTTCGCGTATACACCTCCGAAGACATGATAGGCGTAGAACTGGGTGGCTCCTTAAAGAACGTTCTCGCTATTGCTGCCGGTATTGCAGACGGCCTGGGTTTTGGTGCAAACACCCGTGCGGCACTCATAACCAGGGGACTCGCCGAAATCATGCGACTTGGCCTGAGCATGGGCGCACACCCCGAAACCTTCATGGGACTTGCAGGGCTGGGCGACCTTGTACTCACCTGTACTGATAACCAGTCTCGAAACCGTCGCATGGGTCTTGCTCTTGCAGAAGGACTCTCGATTGAGCAGGCCAGGGAACAGATTGGCCAGGCCGTTGAGGGTGTAAAAACGGCTAAAGAAGCCTGGCGCCTGGCACAACAACACAAGGTAGAAATGCCAATTATTCAACAGACCTATCAGGTGCTCTACGAATCCAAGACACCACGACAGGCTGTGCATGACCTGCTAATGCGAGAGGCCACTTCTGAATAAGCCTGTAACTTTAGCTGGCAAATCTGCAATCCGTAAA
>JBFHVK010000328.1:0-3169 GCA_041589615.1 Gammaproteobacteria bacterium
GAGCTGGTGCAGAAAGTTTCTGAGTGACAGAAGAGTTCGGGCTAATAAAAAAAGCCCGATGCAAGCCGGGCAACGGGCTTAGAAGGGTGTGAACCCTGCCCTGGAAGTCGTCTTGCCACGAGCTGTTAGCTGTATTCTGGTGACTTTAAAGACGCTGGATCCCCGATAAAGGCATTCGGGGATGACGACTTATTTATCTGGATGAAAAAAGCCCCAGACCAGGGAGGAATGGGGCTTTAGTCGTTCATATTAAAGCATCAACAGATTAGGTTAACATCCTGGCTACAGTCAGGCTTATTTGTGATGACAATTATTATGGCTCTATTTCGATACAAACAGAACGTTGAACATATCATTAACATTACCAGGAGACTGACCAACACAGCTCACGATTTTCTTGCCAGAGCCAACAGCATCCGGATCAACCATGCAGATCATATTGCCGGTTCCAAAGCCATCTGAGATGGTGCCGGTCATGAAACCATTGGCGCTGTCGCCACCAATTTCATTGATAGAACCACTCAGGGTTACGGTGACTGAATCGACTGAGGTTGCGCCAGTAGTAATATCTGTTACCAGATAGCCTGTGCAGGTGCCGCTGGTGCAGCTGAGAGAGACCGGGTTGATCTTGGTGCCGTCAGACATATTGTCATCAAACAGCATACCCGCGTAATCACCATCAGAGTCGCTGGCATTCAGGATCTGTTTCTGGCTCAGGCCGAAGATAAATGAGTCATCGCTTTCATCACCCGGTGACATGCCATCGGTATGCACAATGGCGCCACCATTAGCGGTCAGGTACATTGCCGCACCAGGAACATTCATGATGCCGTCTTCACAGGTTACATCACCCGGATCAATGCCACCGCCGCTAACCGTTGGATGACCAGTTGTCAGGGCTTTCTTGATGGGCAGGCTTGGTGTCTGACTTGCGAAATCGAAATGGAATGTACCAGCAAAATCTCTACCTGAATTATTCGCGTCAGCATTACCACCAGAGGTGTCCTGCTTAACGATAACCCAGTTTGCGTCAAAGTCGCCCGTTGGGCATTCACCTGCCTTCACCATTGCAACGAGCTGATCACTACCAACAGGTTTTAGCATCATAGCGTAACCGGGTACTTCAAGTGCCCAGGCCTGTGAGCCGGCTGTAGGTGCATCTGCACCCTCACCACCCGTCACTGTCAGGCTAACAAAGCCTGATGCGTTGCGAACATAGGTGCCATCAACGGTATAATCGATAGCAGAATTAATATCGGGGCGGTGATCAATATGGAAAGTGCCGTCGTCTTTCATGCTGAGATCCCATTTGGATCCCGGGCCATTATAATCAACGCCAGAAACATCATCGCTGCTACTGCTACCGCCGCAGCCTACAAGAATACTACTGGTTAAAGTTGCTACAGATAAAGCCAGCAGGCTTTTTTTGAAAAATTTTGAGTGAGACATTATTAGTTATCCTCCGAGGACATCATTAAAATAAATCGGATAACTTTTGTCATTTAGGCTTGTCTTTGGTTAATGATTTAAGCATAAATAATATTGATGTCACCCCTGTGGGCGACGGCCGGTAGGAAAAAATCCTTTTTCGTTAGATTTGCCTTGATTAATGTGAACGGCTTCAACTTGTCGTTACGAAAAAAAATCGAAAAATCATATATTTATAATCACCCGTTTGGGTGATTGAGGTTGGGTACTGATGGCTGATGCATTCTGGGAAAACAAAACACTGGAGCAGATGAGCGATGATGAATGGGAGTCATTATGTGATGGTTGTGCCAGATGTTGCCTGTTGAAGCTTGAAGATATGGAAACCCAGAAGCTGTACTTTACTAATGTCAGTTGTCAGTTGCTTGATAACGATCGCTGCCAGTGTTCTGATTATGCAAACCGCCTGCAACGTGTGCCAGAGTGCCTGCAGGTCAGGTTAATGAAGGCAGATGAATATGAATGGTTGCCTCGTAGTTGTGCTTATAGGCGGCTTGCGGAGGGGAGGCCACTGGCAGACTGGCATCCATTGATCTCCGGAGATCCAAATTCGGTGTTCGCAGCCGGAATTAGTGTTGCGGGAAGAGCGATTTCTGAAACCTATATACATACTGATCAGCTTGAGAACCATATAATTGATCTCTCAGATGACTAGGAGTGGTTGATGGCGCTTCTGGCAGTCATATATATACGGGCAGTATGGTATTTCTTAGTATTATACTTGGGTAAATTATAAATTATTAACGAAATATTCAGTAAGTTCTTGATATTTATTGAATTTGTTGTATCTTCTATTATAAGTTTCCCGAGATAAAGCACATGTCAAAAGACGCAACGCCAAAAACTATCTACCTGAAAGAATACACACCTCCGCGCTACTGGATTGAATCCATTAGCCTGCGTTTTGAACTAGGCGAGGAAGAAACCCGGGTAGTCTCTGAAATGGATGTGCGTCGTAATCCCGAAGCAACAGGGCCCCGCATCCTTGAGCTTGATGGTGAGGAGCTTCGCCTTGGATCTATTTTCCTGAATAACAGGTCTCTAAGTGATAGTGAGTTTAGTGTTAACCGTGAAGCTCTCTGGATTCCAGATGTGCCGGATGAGTTTACCCTGCAGATCGAGACATTTATAAAGCCACAACTCAATACTTCGCTCGAAGGTCTGTATAAATCGTCTGGAAATTTCTGTACCCAGTGTGAAGCCCAGGGATTTCGTAAAATAACTTATTATCTTGATCGGCCCGATGTAATGGCACGATTTACCACAACCATCGTTGCAGACAGTGAAAAATATCCGGTACTGCTCTCGAATGGTAACCCTGTGGATACCAGTGAACTGCCTGATGGTTTGCACAGTGTAACCTGGGAAGATCCGTTCAAAAAACCCAGCTACCTGTTTGCACTGGTGGCCGGAAACCTTGAATGTGTTAAAGATTCCTTCACGACTATGTCGGGGCGTGAGATCGACTGCCGAATTTATGTTGAATCGCATAATATGGACAAGTGCGAACATGCCATGCGTTCACTGAAGAAGTCGATGCAGTGGGATGAAGAGACCTTTGGACGAGAATATGATCTTGATATTTATATGATCGTTGCAGTTGATGACTTTAATATGGGTGCTATGGAAAACAAGGGACTGAATGTTTTCAACTCGAAATATGTACTGGCTCGGACAGATA
>JBFHVK010000329.1:0-3168 GCA_041589615.1 Gammaproteobacteria bacterium
ACGCTTTACGCTTCTCCTGAAACCATTCGCAATGAAGCCGCAAAAATACTTAAAGACTTCGGCAATGGCAGCGGCCATGTGTTTAATCTTGGCCATGGCATTACACCGGACATTAATCCCGAGCATGTGAAAGTGCTGGTTGATTCGGTGCATGAACTGAGCGAACAGTATCACCGCTAACTCACCATAATAACGTTAAGGCCCAGACCTTCTGGGCCTTTTTCCTATCGACAGTTTGTGGCCACATGGATAGAATGCTCACAAAAAAAACCACATCATAAAATTATTACAACAGGGACGACCAAATGCTTAAAATCCTCTCAGCATTACTCATTAGTGCGTGTTCTATAAACGCTTACGCCGCAAGTATACTTCCACAGATTAGCTCAAGCGGTGATGATGGAAGCTTTATCATCAACACCGATAGCACACTGTTCACTGACAGTGACAATATCTATAACTTTACCGACTTTAGTATTCTGGACAATGCGGCCCTGAATATCACCAGTAGCGAGCCCGTGTTCATCTATGCACAAAATTCTATTTATATCGATGGCTCGATATTTTTTGCTGCCGGCGATCTTAACCTGATTGCACCCGAAATCAGCTTCGGCTCAGCTGCCGAGTTTAATCTGGGCACATCTGGCAGCATCACTATTGTAACGACGGATGCCACACTGTCAGGAGACTCATCTAGCGCTAGTGGCAGCACCATTACCAGTGATAGCTCTGGAAGTATTGTTCTTTCAGCCGGTAGCGACATCGCGGTGATCAGTGGATCCATTTCCAGTTCAAGCATATTAATCATTGAGCCCGTTACTTCAACAGTAGAAGGCACCTTCAGCATCACTCCCACACCTGTACCATTACCAGCAGCAGGCTGGCTTATGCTATGCGGCCTGTCCGGCCTCATGCTGATGGCAGGAAAAAACAGATCACGGATATAAAGGCCCGCCCCCCTTACCCTCTATGGCATGGCCTGTATTACGAGCCATGCCTAAGCCAGAAGCAACACATCCCCGGGAATAGCCCTTAAATCTTCTTCTTTTGACCTCGACACTAATCCTTGTCAGAATGCAGCTAAAATTAGATTAGCGCCCACGATGCAAAGTCACGGGAATTACAAAGGAATTTCATTGCATGATTAAAAAATGTCTTTACCCAGTTGCCGGTTACGGCACGCGTTTTCTACCCGCCACCAAGTCGATGCCGAAAGAGATGCTACCTATCGTAGACAAACCTCTTATCCAGTATGCCGTTGAAGAAGCAATGGATGCTGGCATGACTGAGAATGCCTTTGTTACAGGACGTGGCAAACACGCCATACCCAATCATTTCGATATCAGTTACGAGCTGGAGAACGAAATATCAGGTACTGGCAAGGAAGAAAAGCTCAAGGATATTCGCGAACTCATCGCCAACTGTACCTTTACCTACACTCGCCAGAACCAGATGAAAGGCCTGGGCCATGCGATTCTCACCGGTGAAAACATGATAGGTGACCAGCCATTCGGTGTAATCCTTGCTGATGACCTGTGCATGGCTGATGAAAATGGCGAAGGCGTCATGGCGCAGATGGTCGATCTCTACAAGCAGTTCCGCTGCAGCATTGTGGCCATCGAGGAAGTCCCACTTGAAAACATTAGCAGCTATGGTGTGATAGACGGCGAAATGATCAATGATCACATCTATCGCGTAAAAGACATGGTTGAAAAACCACCCGCAGACAAGGCCCCCAGCAACCTGGCCGTTATTGGACGTTACATCCTGACACCCGATATCTTCGATATCCTGCGCGAGACACCGCCCGGCGCCAATGGCGAGGTCCAGCTGACGGATGCAATTATGACCCAGGCTAAAAACGGCTGTGTTATGGCCTATAAATTCAAGGGCCGCCGCTTCGACTGTGGTAGCGTAGAAGGCTTCGTTGAGGCCACTAACTACTGCTTCGAAAACATATTTAAGAAAAAATAGACCCTGGCCTGAAAGGAGCAGATCCCTCGCCTCGAACAATAACTCGGGCAATCTGCTCCTTTTATCCTGTTTAACCCGCAAAACCCCACTCTGGTTAAGGCTATGAGGCGTATATTACTTGCCTCTAATCTTTTTTTTAAGCATCTTTTCCTGTAAAATAACCGGCCCTTTGTCCGAAGCCCAGACATACACAGGGCAAATTTCCGGATAGCTAAATTGATGAAATACGCGAGACTACTCGCGTATTAAGAGGCAGGTATGAGCGAAAATAACAACATCTTCAATCAGTACACACGACCCGACAAGCATGGCTTATATGACCCTGCCAATGAAACTGAAAACTGTGGTGTCGGTTTTGTTGCTCATATTAAGGGCCAGCCCAGCCACCAGATCGTAAAAGACGCAGACCATATTCTGCGCCGCATGGTGCACCGTGGTGCCTGTGGTTGTGAGACAAACACCGGTGACGGTGCAGGTATCATGACCAACCTGCCTTATGATTTCCTTGCGCGTGTCGCAAAAGAAGACCTGGGTACTGAACTGCCTGAAAAAGGCCGCTTTGCTGCGGGTAATGTATTCCTGCCTGTTGATGAGAATGAGCGCGCCCTGTGCAAGAAGAAAGTCAGCGATATGATCGAAGCCTCCGGACAGACGCTGATTGGCTGGCGCCAGCTGCCTGTTGATCCTATCAAGGCAGACATTGGTCCCACTGCACGCGCTGCTATGCCACACATGGAGCAACTGTTTGTTGCTGCAGCAGACGGCATTTCAACTGATGAATTCGAACGTAAGCTGTACGTGGTCCGCAAGGATAGCGCCTACAGCATCCGTTGTGATGAAAGCATTCAACAACGTGAACTGTTCTATTTCTGCTCGCTATCGACCAAAGTTATTGTCTACAAGGGTATGCTTAACCCGGACCAGATGATGCCATTCTATCCAGACCTTGCGGCGGAAGACTTCACCGCTCACCTGGCGATGGTGCATTCACGTTTTTCTACTAACACTTTCCCTTCATGGGATCGCGCACAACCCAAGCGTTTCATGAGCCACAACGGTGAAATCAATACACGCCTGGGTAATGCTAACTGGATGTCTGCTCGTGAAGGCACAGCCGAGAGCGAATTATTTGGCGATGATATCAAGCGCGTTCTACCGGTCATTGAACCAGACGTTTCCGACTCTGGCAGCTTC
>JBFHVK010000330.1:0-3165 GCA_041589615.1 Gammaproteobacteria bacterium
AGTAATTAAAGGGGTCGGTGACAACTGATAATCATTAGCATTAAGCATTGACAAGTTCAGGCGTGTTAACTAGATTGGCTTATCAAGAGGTCATACCTATTGACAGGGAGTTGTCATGCCTAGAAAGCCAAGGATGTATTTGCCAGGTATCCCATGCCACGTTATTCAACGAGGTAACAATCGAGAAGCCAGTTTTTTCGCAGATCATGACTATCAATTTTATTTAGAGTGCTTACATGATGCCAGTAAGCGATATGGCGTGCTAGTTCATGCCTATGTATTGATGACAAACCATGTCCATCTATTGCTAACCCCACTTAAACAAGACTCGTTAAGCTTAACCATGCAATCACTTGGTCGACGATATGTGCAATATATAAACAAAGAATATAAGCGAACTGGAACCTTATGGGAAAGTCGTCATAAGTCTAGCTTGATAGATGGAGATAATTATTTGTTAAAATGCATGCGGTACATAGAGCTGAACCCAGTACGTGCAAATATGGTTAATCACCCTGGTGAATATCGATGGTCAAGTTATCAGTGTAATGGAAATAGTGCGTACAATGCGTTAATTAGTCATCATGAAATTTATGCATTGCTAGGTTCGAACGCTGAGATACGAACACAAGCGTACCGTTCATTGTTTGAGGACGAATTAGAACAGGTTGATATAAACATGATTCGAAACTCTGCATTGTTTTCAATGCCTACAGGTAATAGTCGTTTTAAAGTGCAAATTGAAAAGGTGTTGTGTCGAAAATTGGGGCATGCAAAGAGGGGCCGACCATCAAAAGGTTGCGTTGAGTAATGATAATGACAATCATTTTTCACCTACCCCTTTAATTTTTCTTAGAATAACATCTTTATTATGACTGTCCCTGATACATTACCAAAATATATTAAACAAATTTATCAAACAACATAAATTAAATTTAGTATGTAAGCTTCCGCCTTTTAGATAGATGCTTATGTCTTACTTGTTTAGCACCTCATATCCGATTTATTCAGAGATTTATTTTATTTATGATATAAGTTTATTTATCTACCAAATTAATAAAAGGAGCCTGCCATGCAAATGCAAGTATCGTTTGATCCCGCCTGTCTTGGCCCTCTCTCCCAGCTGATTGGCTCCTGGGAAGGTGAAAAAGGTCAGGACATTACTGAAACCAATGCAACGCCCGTTGAAAAACATTATCGCGAGTCCATTACTTTTGAACCCGTTGGCCCAATTCGTAATGGAAAGCATGAGTTATATGGTCTCAGATACACCACTCAGGCCTGGCCTGATGGAGATAAAACACCCTTTCATACTGAGCTGGGCTACTGGCTCTGGTCGCCCGAAGATCAACAGGTTGTCAGGTGTTTTACCAATCAGAATGGTGTCACAGTGCATGCCGGTGGTACCTGTGATTCCGATGCGCATCATCTTGAAATGATAGCCAGTTGTGAGTCTGATGAGTTTGGTATTTCTTCCTGCCCAACCATGAACAATGGCTGCAAAACGTTAAGCTATAAGTTCAAACTGGATATGCAGGATGACAATCAGTTTAGTTATACTGAGGAAACACATTTGCGAAGCCCTGCGCATGAAGATGTGGTGATACATACAGATAAAAATTCAATGACTCGATTGTTTTAAGTTTAAAAATGGGGCAGGGTAAAAATATTGCTGGCTAATGTCTAACATGCCAAAGAGTTTTTATCAGGCCCCGGATTATTGTGGCGAAAATATCTTGCCAATACTGGGTATTTTGTACACATAGAATTAAAGCATGAATTAAAGGGGTCGGTGACAAATGATTGTTATTATCATCACTCATTACTCATCACCATCTTTTAATGACAACTCCCTGTCAATTGGTATGACCTCTTGATAAGCCAATCTAGTTAACACGTCTGAACTTGTCAATGCTTAATGCAAATGATTATCAGTTGTCACCGACCCCTTTAATTTCATTCAGTGGGAATGATTCCACGTCTTGCTCTGCTTCCAGTCTCGATAGCACCATTACTCTTGATCTATATCAGTAAGCCCTATTAAAAGTAAATATAAGCTAAATCTAATATTGCATGTAACGCATTAAAGCTGGGTGGCTTATGACAGATAACAATAAATCTGAAGTTGTAGATAAATCATACAAGTTCCCGCTTTTTTATGAGATGGAATATGCTTGCTTTCCCCGGTGTGTCCTTACTTCATACTTTGAGCCTGCGTCTTGAGTCCACTAAAAACAGCTTCGCAATATTGTGACATTTTATTCTTAACTGAAGACTTGAGAGCAAAGAGTAATGCCGTCTCCTCATTAATGCTAATCAGGTTTCATATTGTTGAGGTAACACGGTTTTGATCACATTCTTATCTAACTACTATCCACTGATCATCCCTCTGGCCCCGCTGGTTGTTGCGGCCCTTACCGCGCTTACACGACATGATACGAGCATTAATCGCAGCAAAATATATTTCTGGGTGCTCGTCACTGGCTTTATTGTTTCTGCCATGATTCTCTGGCGGGTTAGCCAGAGCGTAGAGCCAGTTCGTGTTGTTTTATTTGCGTGGTCATGGGAGGTCCTGCCGGTGGTGGAGCTATCCATCGATAGGTTGTCTGCCATTATGATGGTGGTTATCTCTGGAATCGGCACGCTGCTTTTTCGCTATTCCTGTCGGTATCTGCAGGGCGATCCTCTGCATTCTCTCTACCAGAGTTTGCTGACATTCGCCATTTCGACGCTGCTCTTTATGGTCTCAAGCGCCGATCTCCTGACCCTCTTTATTATGTGGCAGTTGCTGAGCTGGAGTCTGTCCTGGCTTTCACATAACTATTCACATATTCCAACCGCACAGGCCTCTTTTCGAACCTTCATCATGTTGAGGTTCGGGGACATTGCCTTCCTTTCCGGCATTGTGCTGGCCTATCATCTGTATGGAACCGTCCAGTTCGCGCCACTGTTCGAGCGGGCTATGGCAGAACCGGTGCTACTGTCATTGTTTGGTGGCATGGAGATGACGGGTCCAACTGCTATCGCTATGCTCATTTTCATCGGAGGGATGAGTAAATCGGCGCAGTTTCCGCTACACATGTGGTTGCCGGATTCACTCTATGCGCCTACGCCTATCCATGCACTGCTGCATGCAGGCATTATCAATGCAGGTGGTTTTCTACT
>JBFHVK010000331.1:0-3162 GCA_041589615.1 Gammaproteobacteria bacterium
AGCTTCTTCGATCTCAGCTGCTTTTTTCAACATTGCCTGTAAACCAGACTTGTCTTTAACGGTATGCCCACCAAAAAATTCCATTGGATTCATGCGTTTTGTTTTCCACATGCCTAATCCAACATCTTTCATTTTCAGTGCAGTTTTAATACCTTCAGCAATGCCGTTTATAAAGTACAGACTTAAACCCAGACGCAATTCATTAACACGTCCATTGGCCGCCAGGTTGTCCCAGAATTTCTGCGAGAACTTCAGCGTAGGCTGTTCTTTTGGTGCAATACCGAGGCGTTTCGCATAGTGAGCCAGACCATGCATGATATGCGTGATCGGCAATTCACGTGGACAGCGTGCAATACAGTTATAGCAGGAGGTACACATCCACATGGAAGTGGAGCTTAAAACTTCTTCGCGCTTGCCCGCGCGAATCATCATAAACAGTTCCTGCGGGGGATGATCCCAGTAGGGACCCATAGGGCATGAACCGGAGCACACGCCACATTGCATGCACATCTTAACCCAGTCACCTTCTTCAACATTCGCTTCAACTTCTTTAAGGAAGTTGTTGCGATATTTTTCAACCATCTGGTTATTCATATCACTCATTACTTAACCTCCCCTTAGAACTTGAATGGACTCATGCCAATCTTCTCGACGGTTTCCGCCATATCGTTGATTAGCTGAGCTGTACGTTCAACATCTGTGATAGCGACTTCATAAGTGGCTACACGCTCTTCTTCCAGATTCAGTGTTTGCAGGGTATCGGCAATCTTGCTCATACGGGTATGGGCAATTTCCGAGCCTTTAACAAAATGACACTGGTAATCATCACCTTTCTGGCAACCCATCATGACAACGCCATCATAACCCGAGTTCAGTGCATCGGTAATCCAGATGGTATTCACCGAACCCAGACATCGTATGGGTACAACTCGAGCAAAGGCACTGTATTCCAGCTTATTCTGTGCCGCCATGTCCAGTGCAGGATAAGCATCATTTTCACAGGCCAGAACCAGGATACGTGGCTTTTCATCAAACTCATCCGGCATATCAACATTCTTGATCTGCTGGCCTACTGAGTCTACCGAGTAGTTCTCGAAGGAGATAACACGTACCGGACAGGCACCCATACAGGTTCCACAACGACGGCAGCGTGACTCGTTATAGGATGGATAACCTTTTTCATCTTCGTTAATTGCACCGAAGGGACATTCAACCGTACAACGTTTACATTGAGTACAGCCTTCAATACGGAAAGTCGGGAAACTTAAATCACCTGAACGTGGATGCGCTGCACGACCCTTGGCCGCACTTTCCACTTCCAGAATAGCCTTCATCGCTGCACCCGTGCCATCCGTCATCGCCTGTTCGCTATCCATTGGTCGACGCACCGGGCCGGCAGAATAAATACCGGTTCGACGAGTTTCGTATGGAAAACAGATAAAGTGCGAATCGGTAAAACCGTGCTTCAGGTGAGGCAGGTCAGTTCCCTGGCGATAGTCCAGGTTAAGAATCGACTCAACAGAGATAGCTGTTTCATGCGCAGATGCTGCATCAGCTTTTTCTTCATCTGTTGCATCATCGTCCAGATCCATGGGTACTGCGTAGGGATCCGGACCAGAATTTGGCTCCTGCCCTGTTGCCAGCACTACCAGGTCAGCCTGCATGGACTGCTCTTCATCGAGAATAACATCCTTGAAGTTCACCGTAGGCTCACCGCCATTCACATCGATAGTGCTGACGATACTCTTGGTAAAGATGACACCTTTCTTCTGGCCTGAACGGTAGAAGTCTTCTCCACCAGCACCCGGTGTACGCAGATCGTCATACATAATGACGGTATCGACATTCGGATTGGCATCCTTGAAGTACATCGCCTGCTTGATACTTGCGCTACAGCAGAAACCTGAGCAATAAGGCAGATGACCTTCCTTATCACTGCGCTGGCCTGCACACTGCACAAACACAACATTCTCTACTTCCTTACCATCTTTACGCTTGATTGGGCCGCCATTGGCTTCTTTCGCCAGCGCTTCCAGTTCAAGCTGGGTAATGACATTATCCGAATCACTGTAAGAGAATTCAGTCAGCTTATTGGCATCGAAAGACTTCATGCCAGACGCCTGTACAATGGCACCCATGGTGATGTTTGTACTGGTGCCGCTTTCAGTCGCCACTTCAACTTCAAATCGACCCGGAGCTCCGACCGTTTTCGCTACCGTTGAATTCAGGTAAACCGTAATATTGCTATCGGCTTCAATTTTCGCAATAAGATCCGCAACCGTTGTATCTTCAGGATCTGCATAGGGTGATCTGGTAGCAATGCGCTTGTGCAACTGCCCCATTACGCCACCCAGCTGACCGGATTTTTCTACGATCGTTGCAGGGTAACCGGCTGCAGCCGCTTCAATCGCCGCAGTCATACCAGTAATACCACCACCGACAACCAGGATATTTTTATTCAGCTCCTGCTCGCCAGAAGGCTGGGGAACTTTTGAGAACTTGGATTCAAAACAGGCCATGCGAATATAGTCATCCGCCATTTCCTGTGTTGTTTCCTGTGCCTCATCCGTATCAGGACGTACCCAGATAACCCCTTCACGTAAATTCGCTCGGGATACGGTGACATTCTGGAAGTTAAAGGCCTCAACTTTGGCACGGCGAGAACAGGCACCAATAATGACATGATTGGTTTCACCCGAATCAATATCCGCCTGAATCATCGCAACACCTTCGGCGCTACATAAAAAGTCATGTGATTTGGCAAATTTCGCCTTGCCATCGCGGGTTGCTGTCTGCTCAAGCTGGCCGCAATCGAGTCGATCGCCAATGCCACAGCCCTTACAAATGTATGCACCCATTAATAATTCGTCTGCCACTGTTTAGCCCTCCGATCCAGCTACGCGGTTAACAACCTGAATGGCCTTCAATGCACAGGCGGTTGCGCTCTGTACAGCTCGGTTTACGTCCAGCGCATCTGATGCACAGCCCGCTGCGAAAATTCCACCATTCGTTCCGTCATTCTCAATAAAGCCATGTTCATTCACACTTACACTCTCAGGCAGCGTACTCATATCGAGACTTGGCTCCATACCAACTGCGAGAACAACCAGATCATGGGTATTGTCATAACGGTTATAGCCTTCCGTATCTACACCATGCAGG
>JBFHVK010000332.1:0-3152 GCA_041589615.1 Gammaproteobacteria bacterium
AACAAACAACAGTAAGGAAGCGAAAATGCTATACGCACAATTTACCGGCTCAACCAACGACGATTCATCAATTAAACCAATGTGGGAAGTTGCCAAGCGATTCAACCGAGAAACAAAATCAAACAGCTACGATCGCTTTGGGCGAGTGACAAGCAACCCTGGGCTAAAGAACAAGCACGGCACTCAGGTTATTCGACGCAATTCTACCGATTACACTCCAGCACCATTAGTTTAATAAGGACTCTCACCATGAAAAAGCGCAAGGTAGTCAGTACCCCAGTCATTCCATCGTACGCGGACAAAAAGCAACGCGCCCGACTAATTGCCATCCAGCAAAAAATGATCCGCAAGCACATGAGCGAAAATTATTTTGTTTACGCGACCGATCAGAAGTCGGTTTTGCCATTCAGCAAGTACAACTTGCAAGAGCGAGGCATTGACCAGGCTGCGGCCGACCTCATCAATAAGACCGAGATTAAGTGGTCGATCACCCTTTGCGTCTTAATGCGTGAGAAGAACGGCAAAAACAAAATCATCATGGAGCCGTACCTGATCAAAACGCCTTGTTTGCATAGCGAGATACAAGGACTAGTCACTGAGATACACAAAGACATGATACTTGAGCTTTGCGAATCTCGATGGGCCGATAACATCATCTTACCAGCATGGATCGCATCAAGCGGCGAGAACGAAATAGATGAGATTTCTGCCATGACCATCTTTGAGAAAATGGGTTGCTATGACAACAACAAGGCTCAGTGGGAGGATAACCAGTGAAGAAATATCAAGTGATCACGTGCGACCCACCATGGTCTTACGGTAGCCGAGGGGCAAGATCTGGAAAGTTTGGCGATCTGGATTACTCTTGTATGAGTATCTCTGATTTAAAGCGATTCGACGTTGACTCGTTAGCTGACGATACAGCGCACCTTTATATGTGGGTTACCTCACCATTTTTGAAGGATTGCCACGAACTCGCCGAGGCTTGGGGATTTAGGCGTTACATTCGTTGCGCGAAAGTCTGGAACAAGAAAAAGGAAAGCGGAAAGCCGCACGGTGTTTGCGGCCCTCACGGCATGACCGATTGTGAATTCCTTCTAATGTATGCGCGAGGCAAGTCGACCACGTCGCTCTACAATGACAGCAAGCGCAACCAATACACAGCGACCGATTTACCGTTTACCGGCAAACACAGCGAAAAGCCGGTCGAATTTCGTCAAATGATTGAATCAAAATACAACCCCGAAATTAACAAGTTGGAAATGTTCGCGAGATACTCAGTGCCAGGGTGGGACGTTTTCGGCAATGAAGCTCCAAATTCAATAGAGATAGATTTCAAGGAAAAGTAACCAATGAGTGAAGATTTTAAATTCGGCAAGATAACATTGAGACCTTACCAGCAAGAGGCATTCCTGAGCGTGCGCAACCATCTGCGCACCATTTCAAGGTTCTTCAAAGACAATGACCAGGAAAGCAAAGACAGTTTAATTGGTGCCTTTGTCGAGGCTTCTGTTGGGGCGGGGAAGACACCTTTAATGGGTGCAATCCTATCTCGCTTTGTTGATATGGGTTGGCCGGCTCTGTGTCTTGCTAGGGACATAAAACTGGTCGAACAAAACTCAAGGACTTTTTTTGTGATGCGCGTGCTTAACTCTATATATTCCGCATCATTCTCCAAGCGCATGGAATACGCAAACGGCGGGGTTATTGTCAGCAACGAGGCCACCGCTTACAATGCGATATCATCAGGGGCATGGGATAGCTACGTGCCAAGAGCTGTTATAGTTGATGAGTGTCTAACCGGTGACACTATGATAGAGACAGAGAGCGGATTCTTTAGGATTGACGATCCAAGACTAAAGGACGAAAGGATACTCTGTTTGGATGAGAATACAGGCAAGCACTACTATCACAATCCTGTGAGAGTCTTTTCAAATGGCGTAAGAGTCGTTTCGTCAATAACCACTGAATCTGGCCACCAAATCAACTGCACTGACAATCATCGACTTTACACGCCTTATGGATGGATGGAATCGGGCGACATTGACATCGGCGATCCTATTGTTGTTCTAGTCGACGGTTTTGCCACATTATCATCGGTAGTTAGCAAAAGCGCTCAATGGAAAGAGGAGGTATTTGATATCGAAATGCCAACGCATCACAACTTTTTTGCAAATGGTGTGCTGGCTCATAATTGCCACCAAGTCCCCGTGGACGACCCTAGCAAAACATATATGCAAATACTCATTGAGCTAAATCGCCGGTGCTTGGAAAAGCACGGACACCGTATCGCTCTGATTGGTTTTACTGGATCTCCATATCGACACACAACTAGCATTATAGGTGATGTCTGGCGAGAGCGGTTATACAGCATTGATACTGCAACGCTTGTCTCTATGGGCTTTTTGGTGCCAACAATTTACGGATGCGAAGTTGGCCAGACCGATAGTCTTGGTTACAATTTCAGCGAGCAAATAAAGACAACCGAAAACAGCACCGCCGATTTAACCAAAGCCCAAATGGAGGCAATGGAAAAAGAAGTAATGTCTGACAAGCCAAAACTGCAATCTATAATTGACGAGGTCGTTAGGCTTACCAAAGATCGCAATGCTGTAATGATTACCTGCTTCGGGGTTAAGCACTGTAAAGAGGTTGCCAAGTACCTGCCGGAAGGGTCATGGGTAATCGTCCACTCCGATCACCCGAACTCAAAGAAAAGAAATGACGCCGCCCTAGAAAAAATAAAAAGCCGCGAGTGCAAATACCTAATCCAGATTGGATGTTTGACAACCGGCTACGACGAGCCGCTAATTGATACCAGCGTTATCTTGCGCATGATCGGATCGCTAACCCTGCTCACTCAGTTGCTAGGTCGAGGCATGAGGCTAATTACTGACGAGCATAAAGAAATGGGCGTCACAAAAAAAGATCACCTCGTGCTGGATTATTCTGGCACCATGGCTCACATGGGCGGGCTTTATGAAAACCCAATACTTGACGAACTAAAGACTAGGGAAGATAAAAAACGACAGTTGCCGACTATATTCTGCCCGGAATGTAACACTGAAAACTCACAGAGCGCCCGCCGGTGCATTGGACGAAATAAGGACGGATCTAGATGTGAGTTCTTTTTTGATTACGTCCTATGCGTC
>JBFHVK010000333.1:0-3138 GCA_041589615.1 Gammaproteobacteria bacterium
AAATAGATCATGTTTTTTGTCGTTATCCACCACATTACTTTCCTTCGCGACGTACCGTGTTTTTATGCCTAACAGTGAAATAGGCGACAGTCGCATATTCCGGAGAAACGCGACTGTCGGTATGTGCTTTTGCTATTGGTCTGAAAATGCGACATGTCCTTTTTGACTTTATCGTCCTTAATGTAGTGTTAGTTTTTGTTATATGAGGGTATCTATCTATCGATTCTGTTCTAATTTATTCGAAATATCAACTGACTAGCTTCAAATCCTTTAATTATTTAGAAATTACTGGGGTTACTGTTTCGCTAGGCTTGATCGTCTATTATGTCGGTTTCGCGTCGTATATCCCGTATATTTCTGCATTCTAGCCTGGTGGGGTATACGACATCTATAATGTGATATTAAGAGTATGGTTTATTGAGCCATTATGCTAATTAGTTAATATTATGATTAAAGCTTTTTAGTTCTGTTTCCCCGGTACTCAGTATTATTTGTATAAGGGCTCGAGATTGTCCCTGTTTGCCTGTGCGCTGGTGTTGGCCTGATAACTATCTGCAAATAGTTTACAGGCATCAGCTAGTTTGTCGCACTGCCACTGTTCCGGCTGGTTTTTATATAACAGGG
Organism: Gammaproteobacteria bacterium; assembly: GCA_041589615.1. Classification (GTDB taxonomy): domain Bacteria; phylum Pseudomonadota; class Gammaproteobacteria; order SZUA-229; family SZUA-229; genus SZUA-229. The sequence continues at coordinate 625 of JBFHVK010000333.1, forward strand.
TATTCAGCTGTTTAACCTGTTCGCCAAGTGTTTCATCTAGCCGGGTGGCGAGCTCACCCAGTGAATACACCGGGTCTTTCTCAAACAGTGCATTGGCCCAGTAGAGCAGGGCGACCTTGCAGGCCTGGGCATCGTTATTCTCGCAGGCAGTTTGCAGTTGTTTATAGCTGGCGCCAAGGCCTGGTGTGTCCTGTTTGTTATGTACTGCTGTCTGTTTTTCTGTGCGCTTCTGTTTCCAGAATAAAAACAGTGTAACCAGCCATGCGATTAAAAACAGTAGTGTCAGCAATTTCCATAGCGTGTTGCCGGATTGTTGTTCTATTGATGTAGCTGTAATACTGTCAGCTGTGTTGTCTGTAATAAGTCGGGGTGGTGTCGCATCCTCCACAGGTTCTGTAATTTCAGTTACAGGTTGTGATGGCGCTACTGGTGAGGCCTGTGCAGATGCTGCGCCTACTGTAAAGCTTCTCTGTTTTATTTTTGCGATGTCCATTTTTCCGCTTTTAAGATTCCACCAGGGCACGCTGATTTCAGGCAGGGTGAACTTGCCGGCTCTTGATGGAATAATGGCGACTTTAATTTGCTGTACGCCGGTTATGCCTGTGTCGGAAATATTATTATTGGTGAGTGGCTGGTCCGGGTACTGTTTTAATCCGTCAATCTCATTGATAACAAATTCCGGTAACTGGGATGTGCTCTGGCCATCCACCAGTATGGACAGTGTGCGGGTAATCGGTTCGCCTACCTTGAAGGTACTGCTTTCAGGAAACTCTTCTACCAGCTGTACTTCATTCGCGACTAGCCAGTGGCTACCTTTAAATGAGCCGGGAATGGCTTTTACATTAATCGTCTGTTTTTCCGAGGCGCGGCGGACGGTTTTAGTGTTGCTACGAAATGGGTCGTATGGGTCACGGGCAGAGTTCAGTGCAATGCGAGCGGAGGCAATACTGGGTTCAATGGTCAGTGTGCCTGCCTGCTGTGGGAAAACAGCATAGGGTTGCTCCAGTACCAGGTAGGGTACATCGCCGCGTCTGGTCTGGTATTGTTTAGCCTCTCCCAGGGGTTCGATGGAAACGTCTACCCCTGAAAATTTGAGTTTTGAAAACTCATAGGCGGTGATGTTTTTTCTGCTTAGTAAGCGTTGCGTCACCAGTATTTGCGACTGTGGGTAACTGCTCTGTGTGCTTACTACCAGCTCGGAAATAAAATCTGCACCGTCACCAGCAGTAGACTGTTGCACAGCTTGAATACTGATCTGGTATTGTGGGCTTATATCATTACCAAAGTTGATTGATGGAATGGTAATGGTGCCTTCACGTAATGCCATGAGTGTAACATTCCATCGCTGGCTGCGAGTGTACTGGCCATTGATAATACTGATATTGCTACTGGTGCTCTGGTTGAGTATCCGGAAATCTTTTTCCAGTGGTGAAAAATCAGGGTCATCATCAACAGCTTCACTGCTTTCAAATGTCAGGGTGAAAGTTTCATTCACTTCTACCTGTGTGCGATCGATACGTACACGAATATCTGCTGCCTGCAGTACGCTGCTAAAAAAAAGGCAGCTAAATAGCAGGCTAAATATGAAGAGATTAAGCGGGTTCTTCACATAAAAATGGCCGAATGGTTTATGTCTAAATGTTCTAGTCATGTCAAAGAGTGTACTCTGTTTTGTTTACCAGGGTTTGTCTTCAGCCGGTTTTTTATCACGGCTATACTGATACTGGAATTTGCGCCGCAATAATCCGCCCGGGTCATCGGGTATTTTTTTTAGCCACTGCTGGGTCTGCTGTTCATCCAGGTTGGGTGTGGCCTGTTCATCTGCTTTCGAAATGGCCTGCTGTTTATCAGCGTCTTCAGCTTCGGCTTTTTCAGTATCATCCTGCTGAGCCATGGCGTCTTCATTCTGTTCTGCTTCTTCATCCTGCTGCTGTGCAGCGTCGCCCTGCTGTTGCTTATCCTGTTCCTGTTCTGCTGATTGCTCGTTCTGCTGCGCGGACTGTTGTTCGGCTGACGAGCTGTCTTCAGCAGATGACTGGTTATTCTGTTGTTGATTATTTTGCTGTTCGCTCTGCGACGAGGAGTCCTGCTGTGAATCACTCTGCTGCGAATCATCTGATGATTGATCATCCTGATTCTGTTGCGAGTTCTGTTGTTGCTGTTGCAATGCCTGTTTTACCAGTTGCTGGTTATGTTTTGCGTCCGCATGATCGGGTTGTTGCTCAAGGGCTTTATTATAAGCATCGAGTGCCTGTTCAAGCTGGCCGGTTTTAGCAAGCGCATTACCCCGATTATAATGTGCATCGGCAGTATCGAACTGGTTGAATAATTCTGCCGCTTGCTGGTAATTACCCGCGCGGTATTCGGCGGCGCCTTTCCATTGCGGGTCTTTAAATAATTCGGCGGCCTGTTGTGGTTCACCTTTATCCAGTGCTGCTTTGGCGCGTTGATTATCGTTCTGCCAGAGCTGGTTCCATTCAAATGCCTGTGCCGGTTGTGGTACAGGCAAGATAA
>JBFHVK010000334.1:0-3123 GCA_041589615.1 Gammaproteobacteria bacterium
ACTGACCCGATTTGGTCGGGTGATGGGATACTAGTTAACGGCCTATATTCTATCAATACTAGCGTTACTGTTGATGATAGTCAGTTTATATTCACCGGCCCACAAGCGGCCATCGATTCGTTTGATATTGATGGGTTAACACTTGATTTTACAACGGGCTCGGTCGCAGGCGCAGAAGGCTCGACCGGGTTAACGATTGCTTTGGACGGGTTTACTAGTGAGAGTGAGGCGTTTAATCCTGCTGCATTCGCCGTATCCGATGCGGGCATGGTTAGTTACAATAACTGCGGTAAAGACTTGTTTAAGCTTAACCTGACTGTCGGCAATACGGATTCTTTCGGTATTGACCTATCCGATTACCTAATGACGGATGAAGCGGTTGATTCTGCTACGGTCACTATCGACGATGGCGCGACTATCGACATTGTTTACAGCGATGAGTCAGGCGTTTATATCACTGCCACAGGTGATGATACAGGCCGATACCCGGCGCACTTCTCCTGGGTAACTACAGAAGGCCGGTCATCGTGTTTTGACGGCTACATTGACGTGAGGAAATGCTAATGGCGTTTGAACGAAATCAGCACTTGTGCAAATTTACACCGGAGGAGTTCTCCGAGGCTGTGGATGCTTACATCGTTGAGCAAGTAAACAAAGAATGCGTACCCACAGCAAAGCACTTCGCACTGATGAATGGGGTTAGCCGCCAGCAAATGCAGGTCAAGTACAAGAAAGACCCTAAGTACTCAGAATCAATTGCTCGACTTGAAGATGCGCGCGACGGCATGACCGAGTATTTTCTTGTTAACCCGTCAGACCGTTCTCCTGCAACGCTAATCTTTGCGTCCAAGAATTGGTTGGGTATGACTGATAAGCAGGAGATAGGGCACACAAGCCCTGATGGCAGCATGTCCCCGAAATCAGTTGACAGCAGCATAGTTCAATCATTAGTAGATAAGTTAACGGGTTGATGTGGCATTACCACCGATTAACTGGGAGTCATTAACCCAGCAGGAAAAGACAGCTTTAGCGGCGGCTGGGGAGCAATCCCCGCTATCGTTCACGGCATTGTGGTTCAACGTAACCCAAATGGACTCATTCAGGGCTAATTGGCATCATCACTACTATGACTACATAGCAAAAAAGATGCTAAGCGGCGAGTCTCAGAATAACATTATCAACATACCGCCAGGCGGTTCAAAAACTGAGTTTTGGTCTATCCATCTGCCCGTTTACGCGATGGTCAAATACCCGCGCGTAAGGATACTTAATACTTCGTACTCTAAAGACTTGGTTAATGAGAATAGCTCACGGTCGAGAGACTTGATTAAGGCATCCGAATTTCAAGAGTTGTACCCGTTCGAGATTGGCAAAGACAAGGTTGATGATTGGACTATTGAGCGCGACGGTAAACGCATACACCAAATATTCAGCAGGCCATCAGGCGGCCAGATAACCGGTGTACGAGGCGGGTACATGTCAGAGGGATTCAGCGGATACATAACCGCCGATGACTGGGATAAAATGGACGACCTTTTCAGTGACGCCAAACGCAAGAAGTCACACACTAGGCTAATTAATACATTGCGCTCACGTAGGGCTGGACACTGGACTCCATTTGCATTCATCCAGCAGAGAGGGCACATTGATGATTCAACGGCTTTCCTATTGTCTGGCGGCATGGGTTTGCCTATCCACTCACACATAAAGATACCAGCCCTAATCGATGAGGAGTACATAAAGTCACTTCCCACCAAGGAGCTGCAAGAGCGATGCAGGATGGATGTATGCAACCACGATGCAGTCAATGGGCAGTGGTCATACTGGCCCGCCAAAGAGTCGTTAACAGACCTGATAGCGCTACGCGATGCCAACCCGTACACGTTCACTAGTCAGTACATGCAAGAGCCTGATACGTTGGACGGCGGGATATTTAGCGCGGATGATTTCTTGTATTTCGGGGATGACGACAGCGCCGACTTGCCTACTCCTCCACACTATGAATACAGATTTATAACGGTCGATACGGCGCAAAAAACAAACGAGTGGAACGACTGGACTGTGTTTTCTGAGTGGGGCGTTTATGACGGCCGACTGTACCGGTTGAACTACCTGCGAGCAAAAATGGAGGCCAAACGCCTTAGGCAAGAGTTTGAATCATTCTGCAATGCGTCACACTCTAAAAACGGCGGGCAACTAGGTAATGTTCGTTATGCGCTTGTGGAGGATAAGGTAAGCGGCACCGGCCTCATACAAGAGACCAAATCTAGGGTTAAGTTTCCAGTTGTGGCAGTTCAGCGCGAGCGAGACAAGTTAACTCGCGCCATGGACGCCGCACCACACCACGCGGCAAGGAAAGTTTGCCTGCCGTATGGGGATGAGCATAATTACGAGTTTACAAGCGAGGTGGCGAGTTTCAGCCACGACGATTCACACAAGCATGACGACCAAACTGATGTTATGATTGACGCTATCGAGGAAGCGTTTATCAAACCGTACACGGCCAACCGCCCAACAATCATGGTAGGCAGGCGCAGACGATAAATGATACACTATGCAAAATTAACCGGATTTTATAGCTATGAGTAAGCCACATATCAAACCGACAAACGCACAGCTTAGACTGAATGCAGCTATTAGACGCCTACCATTTTACAGTGGTGTTAGCCATCTTGCTGCAACGAAACACGGCAAGGCATACAGCGATTATGGGTATCCGTTGTCGCTGGACTTCTGGTTTTACTACTCGATGTATCGGCGCATAGGCTTGGCGAGGGCTGCGATTAAGCGACCTATTGATATGTGCTGGCTTACCAAGCCAAAGGTTAAGGTTGACGACGAGAGAGAGGACGAACAGTTCAAGGCGCTTGCTGAACGCTTGCGGCTGTGGCCCAAACTTAGACAAGTGGACGATATGCAGGCCGTTGGGCATTACGCCGGTTTGATTATGCGCGTTGCGGATGGTAAGCAGTTAAGCGAGCCTCTAGATAGAGTTCGACTTGATAGGGTTGTTGATGTGATGCCGGCGTGGGAAGGTCAACTTATCCCGGGCAACTTAGACGAAGACCCGCAATCACGCAGATATGGGATGCCAGAGTTTTACACTTACCAGCAGACCGGCAC
>JBFHVK010000335.1:0-3122 GCA_041589615.1 Gammaproteobacteria bacterium
ATTAGGAAAGAACACTTTAGACCAGCTGTGTTGCCCTCCGTAGTTTAAACCTGTTGCTTTGGTTCTAGACGAGGAGTGTGAGTAACGGGACCCGCAGGCGTATCTTTTATACGGTGAGGACGCACGTTGCGAGCAACGACGAAGAATAGGGCCAAAGCAGCGGTTTTAACTGGGCCTATAGCTCAGCTGGTTAGAGCGCACGCCTGATAAGCGTGAGGTCGGTGGTTCAAGTCCACCTAGGCCCACCAGGCTTGCCGGCCAAGATGTGATCAGATGGGGGTGTAGCTCAGCTGGGAGAGCGCCTGCCTTGCACGCAGGAGGTCATCGGTTCGATCCCGTTCACCTCCACCATATGAAAAGAGTAAGGTTGGGTGTCGAGAGCAATTTCGACATTCAACTTTAAACTTTTGATAGAAGTTTTTTGATCTTTGACAATTGAATAGCAGGGTATCTAAATCGTAGAATCGATACTGGTGCAAGTGGGCCGTAAGGCCTGCGCACGAGGGTATCGATGTACTACACAAGCGTTTAGAGTTTTAACTTAGTTTAAAAAAGACTTATGGTTAAGCTACTAAGGGCTGACGGCGGATGCCTTGGCACTAGGAGGCGATGAAGGACGTGGAAAGCTGCGATAAGCTTCGGTGAGCTGCTAACAGGCTTTGACCCGGAGATTTCCGAATGGGGCAACCCGGCAGAGTTCAAACTCTGTCATTTATTACTGAATACATAGGTAATGAAAGCGAACGAGGGGAAGTGAAACATCTCAGTACCCTCAGGAAAAGAAATCAATTGAGATTCCGCAAGTAGTGGCGAGCGAACGCGGAGTAGCCCAAACCCATAGGCTTGCTTATGGGGGTTGTGGGGCCCCGACATGGGATTGAGGAGAGATAGCGGAATGGCATGGAAAGGCCAATCATAGACGGTGATAATCCGGTACGCGAAATCTTGAATCACCCTAGGGTGTCCCCGAGTACCACGAGACACGTGAAACCTTGTGGGAATCTGGGAGGACCATCTTCCAAGGCTAAATACTCCCTAGTGACCGATAGTGAACCAGTACCGTGAGGGAAAGGTGAAAAGAACCCCGGGAGGGGAGTGAAATAGAAACTGAAACCGTCAGCTTACAAGCAGTTGGAGCATCCATGTGATGTGACAGCGTGCCTTTTGCATAATGAGTCAACGAGTTACCCTATGTAGCGAGGTTAAGCCGACAGGTGTAGCCGCAGCGAAAGCGAGTCTTAACAGGGCGTCGAGTTACATGGGGTAGACCCGAAGCCGGGTGATCTATCCATGCCCAGGGTGAAGTCTCGGTAACACGAGATGGAGGCCCGAACCATTGTAGGTTGAAAACTGCTTGGATGAGGTGTGGATAGGAGTGAAAGGCTAATCAAACTCGGTGATAGCTGGTTTTCTCCGAAATATATTTAGGTATAGCCTCGCGAGTTGACTGACGGAGGTAGAGCACTGTTTGGGCTAGGGGTCCCACCGGATTACCAAACCCATGCAAACTCCGAATGCCGTCAAGTTCTATCGCGGGAGTCAGACTGTGGGAGATAAGTTCCATGGTCGAGAGGGTAAGAGCCCAGACCGTCAGCTAAGGTCCCTAAACTGCACTAAGTGGAAAAGGAGGTGAAATTGCTTAGACAACCAGGAGGTTGGCTTAGAAGCAGCAATCCTTTAAAGATAGCGTAATAGCTCACTGGTCTAGTGAATTTGCGCCGAAAATGTAACGGGGCTTAAGTGCAGTACCGAAGCTACGGATCGAAATTTCGATGGTAGGAGAACATTGTGTAGGCCTGAGAAGGTGCATCGTGAGGTGTGCTGGAGGTATCACAAGAGCTTATGTTGACACGAGTAGCGATAATGAAGGTGAAAAACCTTCACGCCGAAAGTCTAAGGTTTCCTGAAGTCAAGTTAATCTGCTCAGGGTTAGTCGGCCCCTAAGGCGAGGCTGAAAAGCGTAGTCGATGGGAAACGGGTTAATATTCCCGTACCGCTGGTGTGGATATAGTACAAGGGGGGACGGAGAAGGATAGGCCATCCGGGCGTTGGTTGTCCCGGTTCAAGCGTGTAGGTGGAGGACTTAGGCAAATCCGGGTCCTTGTTAACACTGAGGCGTGATGACGAAGCCCTTAGGGCTGCAAAGTGGTTGATTCCATGCTTCCAGGAAAAGCCTCGTGTACTTTCACATTGGTGACCGTACCGTAAACCGACACAGGTAGACAGGTAGAAAATACTAAGGCGCTTGAGAGAACTCTGGTTAAGGAACTCGGCAAAATAGCACCGTAACTTCGGGAGAAGGTGTGCCCACATGGTGATAGTTTATTCAATCTAGAGCCTAGTTGGGTTGCAGTGAAATGGGGGGAGCGACTGTTTACTAAAAACACAGGACTCTGCGAAGTCGTAAGACGAAGTATAGGGTCTGACGCCTGCCCGGTGCCGGAAGGTTAAGGGGACATGTCAGCGCAAGCAAAGCATCGAACCGAAGCCCCGGTAAACGGCGGCCGTAACTATAACGGTCCTAAGGTAGCGAAATTCCTTGTCGGGTAAGTTCCGACCTGCACGAATGGCGTAACGATTTCCCCACTGTCTCAACCAGAGGCTCAGCGAAACTGTAGTACCGGTGAAGATGCCGGTTACCCGCAACAAGACAGAAAGACCCCGTGAACCTTTACTATAGCTTGGCATTGTGTTTAGGGATAACATGTGTAGGATAGGTGGGAGACTTTGAAGCATGCACGCCAGTGTGTGTGGAGTCACCCTTGAAATACCACCCTTGTTATCTTTGAACTCTAACCGCGGTCCCTTATCGGGATCCGGGACAGTGTCTGGTGGGTAGTTTGACTGGGGCGGTCGCCTCCAAAAGAGTAACGGAGGCGCGCGATGGTTCCCTCAGGCTGATTGGAAACCAGCCGTAGAGTGTAAAGGCATAAGGGAGCTTGACTGCGAGAGAGACATCTCGAGCAGGTACGAAAGTAGGTCTTAGTGATCCGGCGATTCCGCATGGAAGGGTCGTCGCTCAACGGATAAAAGGTACGCCGGGGATAACAGGCTTATCTCCCCCAAGAGTTCACATCGACGGGGAGGTTTGGCACCTCGATGTCGGCTCGTCACATCCTGGG
>JBFHVK010000336.1:0-3116 GCA_041589615.1 Gammaproteobacteria bacterium
CAGGGAAATCAATTTACGATCTGTCTGGTGATGTGAAAGTAGATGGGAAACCTGCTACTGAGAATACGACTATTGGGACTCGCTCGACGATCACCACGGGAAATGATAGCCATGTGATCTTCGTAGTCGGTCAGGATGCTTTTATTCTTCGTAGTAACAGTCACCTGAAAGTTGATGGCAATATGATACTTTCCCAGATTAAACTGATTAGCGGCAAACTGCTTTCGGTATTTGGTCAACGCAGGGAACGAGAAAGCCTGACAGTGAAAACCACAACTGCGACTATCGGTATTCGAGGCACGGGGATGTATCTGGAAACAGAACCAGACAGAACCTATATATGTACATGCTACGGTACTGCAGATTTACAGTCTAATGCAGATGTTAAAAGTAATGAGCGAGTGGTTACAAAGCACCATGATGCCCCCAGGTTTGTCCTGGCTGGAGAGCCGGCCGGACAGAATATCCAGCCAGCGCCGGTGTTTAATCACAGTGATGATGAGCTAGCGCTCATCGAAACACTGGTGGGCAGGGAAGTTCCATTCAATACGGCGGGTTATAGCGCACCGCGTAAACATAATTACTGATACTTCAGAAAAGTCATCAGATTTAGCATTAGCTAACTGGAAAGTGGTTCTATTTCCAGCGGCCAGTGTGGTTCTTCAATCTCCAGTTTTGATTTGAGATTGTAAAGAGCCGCCTGTAGTGCTTCCTCTATCACGGGATGATAAAACGGCATACGCAGTATCTGCTGTACTGTCATTTGCATTTCAATACACCAGCATAACAGGTGTCCAAGGTTTTCACCTTTAGCGCAAACCATCGATGCACCTAGCAGCTTCCCGGTAGATTTTTCAGCATATAAACGTATTAGTCCCTTATTCTTACCCATAATCAGGGCGCGGCCAACGGGTGCCATTTTTATTTCACCAGTAACCGTTGTTTCGGGGTCCAGTTCGGAAAGTTGTGCGCCTACATTAACAATGTTGGGGTCGCAGAACGTAATGGAAAGCGGTGTTTTGGTTTTAAACTCGAGAGGTTTGTCCTGCATGATATTGTAGCCAGCGACACGACCCTCGAAACCGGCTTCATGTAATATCGGTTTTTCTGCATTGCAGTCACCCGCAATATAAACAGGTTTATTACCGAGCTGCATGGTGTGCGGGTTGAACACTGGCACGCCTTTGCTGTCCAGTTCAATATCGGTGTTTTCTAGCCCAAGCGAATCCGTATTTGGACGACGTCCCATGCTGGCAAATATTTTTTCTACTTCTACGCTTTTATCACCTGCGGTTACTTTTATATTGCCATTATCGAGGCGTTCAAGCTCTGCTGCATGACCGAGCCATAACGGAAATTCTTTTGAAATAATTTCGATAGCTGTTGTGTTGACTTCATTATCATCAAGTCCGCAGATAATATTCTGTTGATCGATACCGGTTACATTGACTCCCAGTCGATTGAGTGACTGGCCAATTTCAAGGCCAATGACACCCAGGCCAATAACTGCAACGGAGTGAGGTAAGTCTTCGAGTTCAAAAAACTCGTCAGTTGTGATTATGCTGTCGGAGAATTCTTTCCAGTTGCCCGGTATAACCGGTCTGGAACCAGTGGCAATAATAATCCTGTTTGCGCGAATCTGCTCGCCTTCTTCTGTTTCCAGAGTGTTGTTATCTACAAAGCGAACATTCGATTCGATTAGTTGTTCAGGAGGAAGTAAATCAACAGAGTGAGATAGCGTTCTGTCTACGAAAGTGTCGCGTAAGTCCTGTACATGTTCCATTGCGTCTGCAATGTTGACTGTCAGGTTTTCTCCCCCTTCGATGCCTTCACGGTTAAAAATACTGCGACGATGAAAGTCTTCCGCCACCTGAATCAGCACCTTTGATGGCATACAACCCACACGTGCACAGGTGGTACCGAGTTCTCCTCCATCAATCAGCACAAAATTATCTGTGAAGCGTTTTATCTGACCCATGCAGTAAAGGCCTGCACTACCGGCACCAATAATGGCGACTTCAACTTCTCTCATAATGATTTCCTGTGACTGATGATTTGCTCGCGCCATTATAGCAACTGCTGTGAAGGAATGAAAAACTCACAGGCCACGAATTTTTAATTCGACCTGGATTTTGGTAAGGATATTTTTACTAAGGGGGTGTGGGAACAGCAATCGACGACGATATGTATCAACTGCATGGTGCTGTGCCATTAATTCCAGTTGTTGGCGCTGCTCTATATCCAGGCCCTGTAAGGTGAGCAGGCGGGGAGATTGCCAGTCTATAAGGTGTGAGTAGAGTTCGTAGTCGCTTTCATCCAGCAGTTGCGGGCTTATGAGAAAATCACCAAAGAGTTGTTTCTCATAGAGCTGGTCAGGATGGCTTATCGATTCTGCTGAGCCGTCATCGAGTCGCCTGAACCATGCGTGAGAATCAGTGAGCAGGTTAATACGTTCCTCTAGTAGCTGGATTTGTGCGAGCAGTTGTTCATTTATAAGGTTGCCTGAAAAATCCTGCTGAGATACCGCCTGCCACTTATCCAGTGAGATATGTGGAATCATCTGCGCATGGGTGGCACTGGCAATCAGAGCTAGTGGAAGATGCTGCTGGCTATGCATTAGCCAGCATTCATAGTTATCCTGCTGTGGAAATGGCAGATGTGATTGACAGTTTTCCAGTGTGCTGATGATGTTCTCCTGGACATATTGCAGGTCTGGAACATCAAGCATCGGATCAAGGGGCAGGCTGGAAAAACCGTTTTTTTGATTCCAGCTACCATAAAGAACATAGCGCCGTGGTATGTATTCATCATCTGCAATATTCCATTGTTGCTGATGAGTTTCACAGCTGGCCTGAATTTGCCAGTGTGTTCCATCTGAGCTTAAAGCACGACAGTAATTTGCCTGGACGATTTGAATATTTCCAATGAATGGTGATAGCTGACGAACACTGTAGCATTCTGGTCTGGAGGGCATGAGTAAAATCAGTAATTCACAATAACGATTTTCTGGCTTTCGTCGCGATATATTTCACCGTTGCGAACAGGGAATGAACCTGCTTTTCTGTCAGCAAAATATAATTTAAGGCTCTCACTGATAACGGGAAATGCCAGTTCGG
>JBFHVK010000337.1:0-3112 GCA_041589615.1 Gammaproteobacteria bacterium
AATATTTGTCGGTAATTCCATTTAACGCACACTAGCTATTCATACCATCAATTACAGCCAATTCAGCGGCATTTAGCATATGATCAATATCAAGCACGATAATCATTTTCTCTCCAACGGTTGCAAGACCTGTTACAAATTCCGTATCAACAGCTGTGCCGAAATTCGGTGATGCCTTAATGTCATCATCAGGTATGTTATATACATCGGAAACAGCATCCACAACAATCCCCATAGTACGAGTCACACCAGCATCGTTAATAACATTCAAAACAATTACAACAGTTGTTGCATCATACTCTTTCTTCTGTAAATTAAAGCGCAACCGCATATCAATAATTGGAACTATACTGCCACGTATATTGATAACACCACGTATATACTCAGGTGTATTAGGTATGTTCGTAACCGAGTCCCAGCCTTTTATTTCCTGCACCCTCAGGATATCGACACCATACTCCTCTCCAGCGAGTACAAAAGTGAGCAGCTCCTTGAATTGCTTCGCCGCTTCTTCCTGCTCAATATCTTCGACCACATCAGTCATTATTATCTCCTAACCCAGCTATGCAACGCCTTTGAATGATTCTGCAGAACCAGATATATGTTTCTGATATAAATGTATTAGAGCTGCGATATCCAGTATTAATGCAACTGTTCCATTTCCCAGAATGGTAGCACCTGACACGCCTTCCACTTTCCTGAAATTTGTCTCCAGGCTTTTAATTACAACCTGTTGCTGTCCCAGTAACTCATCGACAAAAATCGCAATCTTTTTACCTTCCGCTTCTACTACTACTATAAGACCATCCACCAGTTCTCTGGACTGTGGCTCTATACCAAATAATTCATACAGCCTTACTATAGGAATATATTCCTCTCTCAGCCTATATACTTCAGCACTTCCGGCCACTTCATTAACATTTTCAGATTTAACCTGTAGTGACTCAATGATAGATATCACCGGGAGAATATAGGTTTCATTTCCAATACCTACAAGCTGACCATCCAGAATTGCTAACGTTAGTGGTAGACGTATTGTGAATATAGAACCCTCACCCGGAATTGATGATACTTCTACCACACCGCCAAGTTCCCTGATATTTCTTCTCACAACATCCATACCCACTCCACGCCCGGACACATCACTGACCACTTCTGCCGTGGAAAATCCGGGCTGGAATATTAAATCGTAAGTCTGCTCATCTGATAGCCTCTCAGTTTCACCGATAATTCCATTATCAATTGCCTTGTTTAAAATTCTTTCCTTATCTAGCCCTGCCCCGTCATCTTTTATTTCAATAACAATATTCCCGCCCTGATGAAATGCATTAAGCTCAATAGTTCCTGTTTCTGGCTTGCCTGCTTTTACACGCATATCGGGTAACTCAATTCCATGATCAAGTGAATTTCGTACCAGATGTATTAATGGGTCACCTATTTTCTCAAGCACAGTCCTGTCAAGTTCTGTAGATTCACCATGCATAATCAGCTCTATTTTTTTATTAAACTGATTACTCAGATCATGCACCAGCCTTGGGAAACGTTGAAACGCAAAGGAAATTGGCATCATACGTATTTGCATAACGCTTTCCTGAAGCTCACGTGTATGACTTTCAAGTTGCTCAAGACCATCTTTTAATCGTTGTATGTGAGATTCAGTGAATTCATCATTTTCACCAAACTGACTTAGCATAGATTGAGTGATTACCAGCTCACCAACCATATTGATCAATTCATCTACTTTACTAATATTTACACGTATAGATGAAGATTCTGAAGTGCGACTCTTCTTTACTGCTACAGGTTCAACAGGTTTTACTTTCCGTATTTTTTCAGGCTCGGCCTGCTCTACAGTTAATTGACTGTCATCAGGCTCCACTAGCTTTTCAATACTCAGGTCACATTCATCATCAACCCAGGCAAACACATCTCTGATTTCTTCTTCTGATATCACAGAGCCAGATAATTTTATCTTCCATGAAAGATGGCACTCCTCTTCATCCAGCGAGTACAAATCAGGCAATTTCTCATCGATCAGTTCGACATTAGCAGTATCGGCAAGTGATACCAGCTCACGCATTAGTCTTACAGTATCATTACCCGTTTTCATTACATCTTTATAAGGTGCAAATTCAATCAACCAGCTCGATCCTTCGGTCGCTTCTTCATCGGTTCGCTTACTGTCTACTGTATTTACTTCAGGACTATTACTTTTATCGCTTGCAGGTGAGGCAGGCTCTTCTCCATTGAGTATGGCCTGCAAACTTATTGTCATATTCGCTACAGCCTGCTCATCCACTTCCTCACCCGCTTTTATAGCATTCAACATGCCACGTAGCACATCAACACATGCCAGTAAGGTATTCACCACAGGCAGAGTAACTTCTCTCTGGGCTGTTCTCATCTGATCCAGCAGGGTTTCCATGTCATGTGTGAAATCAGCGACAACGGTAAACCCAAATGTTCCACTGCCACCTTTAATGGAGTGTGCTGAACGGAATATTGTATTTATGTTTTCCAGGTCGACTTCACCCTGCTCCAGCTGAAGTAGACCTGACTCCATAACGTCAAGTCCTTCGAAGCTCTCTTCATAGAAGGTGTCGTGAAACTGAGATAGATCTATTGACATTCTAATTGTATTCCGAGCACAGGCTAGCTCAGAACCTTCTCTACTATATTGAGTAACTGTTCCGGGTTGAATGGCTTAACAATCCAGCCTGTCGCGCCAGCAGCTTTTCCCTCTGCTTTTTTATCTGACGCAGATTCCGTAGTCAGCATTAGCATTGGAGTGAATTTATAACTGTCTTCATCACGCAGATGCCTGATAAAGGTTATTCCATCCATAATTGGCATATTTACATCAGTAATCACAAGATCAAACTGTTGTACTCTGGCTTTATCAAGCGCCTCCTGTCCATCTGCGGCCTCTTCAACCTCATAACCTGCTGATTTCAATGTAAATGACACCATCTGCCTCATGGAGGAAGAGTCGTCAACTGCCAGAATACTTGCCATTCTTCATTTACCCCCTGATATTGAAATATCATCAATTTATTATTCTGATCATAGACTTATGTATAGACCAGATTTGTGATTTAAACCAACAGGAAAC
>JBFHVK010000338.1:0-3104 GCA_041589615.1 Gammaproteobacteria bacterium
CGAGCCGCCATTATTCATAGTCCGTTGTGTATTCATTAGGCAATACTGTTATGTTTAGGAATCTTTCAGCCGTTTGCCCGTCTGATGTGGTTATCTTATTTATAACTCGGTACTTGCCGGGGCTTGCTGTTAGGTTGCAGGTCGCCGTTGTAGTGGTGTTAGACTCGCTGCTTACCGTCATTCCGTCACCATCCCATGTTGAGGTAGAGATAGTATTAGTATCTAACCAAGCTGCCCAGTTAATAACTCGCGTTAATACGGCGTTTTCCGATTGGCTTATAGTTGCTTCTTTATGTAGTGCGTTTAGTATCATAGGTTTTTAGGGTGAAATGGGCCGTGAGTGGATTGGATGGCCCCGATATCTGTATCTATATCACTGAAAGGCTCACCATCTTTACCAATAGGGTTAACACCTGTCCAATATTTGACCCCTATCCCGACACAAGGGCTATTTTTTGATAAAGAGTAATCTTCATTAAATAATGGGTCGTCCGAGATATCGCCTGTTGACGAATACGTGCCTGTAGCGGCCCCGTCATTCACCGCAGATGTGCCATAAAAACAATTAGACTCAGCAGTTACATTAGTCATCGTAACGCCAGCGCCAAACCATAAAGCAGAACCCCCGGCGTTGTAGAAAATATTATTACTAATTGTAATATTTGTGCTTTGAGAAAATGCCAACCCACGGTCACAGCTAGACACGGTATTATTACATGCTTCGCATAAAGTAACTGTAGACCCGACCTCCAACCCGCTTCCATCGGTTGAATTAAGACCTAGATTAATTAATAAATTTCCATAAACTTTAGCCTCTGTTCCAGCGCCATCCACTTCTATTCCATCGTCACCGTTATCATGGCAATAATTGCCCTGAACGGTACATATTGAACCATTATTAACGAGTATGCCGCCGCCGTTCTCTGAGCCTGAGCCTGCAACGTGCGTCCTGCCTCGGTGAACTTCATTAGCTTTAATTAATGAGTTTCCGCCATTATTATGAATCGCGGCGTGTGCGTTATATCCAGAGTCACAATTGATAATCATGCTCCCAGAATTAGAGCCTGAGTCTGTTATGCCGTAACCGGAATATCGGACTGTAACCCCGTCAATGACTGTGTGGTCAGTGGAAAAGTCTATAGCTGGCAGACTAGCATTAACACATTCGATGCGAAGGTTTCCTATGCCCGCCGCCAACTCTGCGTCTGTGGGCTTGTAGTAAATGGTGCTGAACCCTAGTGTGTCTCCGTCACCGTAAGCAAAGTCACCCTCAGTTAAAGAACCCACAACGCCGCTATCTTTATATATACGAGTTAATTCATCAAATGAATCTGTATCTCCGCCCGTAGCTATCCACGCAGAATCAGAAATATTAGGGTTCCCACCACCTAAAGAAATGTAATATTCCCCATTAGACGCTGATGCTGTTAGCTCGTATAAATGGCTAGGGCCAGCGCCTTTAGCTGTAGTAATAACGCCCGGCCCTGTGATTACAACTTTATTATTGGGAGTACCAGAATAAGCCGGTAAAATTTCGCCGTTCATTCTGTCTTGCACACGATGGACACCCCCCATTAAATACAATGTCTCACCAGCTTGCATAGTTCTACTGATAGGCCCAGCATTTTTCAACGGCGCGTTTAGCGTCCCGGCGTTTCTATCGTCGCCGGTTGAAGGGTCGACATAATATGTATCAACGGAAGTGTTGAACGCAGAAGTCGGGGCTACTTTTACATTTTTAATACTTAAAACCCTCGTAGAACCATTATTAGAAAGCGAGGGGTTTCCGACTCTGATAGAATCAACGAATGCGGCTGTCGGGTCTTGATCTGTAAACTGTACAGTACCTAATGACATCCCGTCCACCTTAACTTCTAGGTGTATTGAGTCGCCCGTTTCATTCTGTTTTGCATAGTAGATTTCTATATTAATATATTCATTATCTACAGGGTCGGCTAATAAAGTGAAAAATTCACCCTTTGCACCTGAATTTTGCGTATAAACTGCTGTGATGCTATCTACTCTAGTCCCGCCGTTCGCTCTTAAGTAAAAAATGCAGGCGTTATTTATGCCATCTCTGAGAACTAAAAAACAAATAGACTTATCAGCGCCACCCGGATTATAACTATCTAGCTTTACATCCATGTTTATGTGAACAGTAGGCGTTGAGTCAGCAATGGCTGTATCTTCAATTAAGTAAGTGTCTACATCAGTAGGCGCGTCTATTGTAAAATTGGCTGCGCCTCCTGTGTAAGTGATAGTCCCGGTGGCTACTGCCGAATCAAATCCTCCGTAACTGCCGCCGCTTAAATCTTCTTCAAAAATTAAGCTCATTACGCACCCTGTATAATATTAACAACTTGAACGTCAGAATCGACCGCATTCGCAACAGCAAAATGCGTGGCTTGATCTGGCACACCTAGTATCTGAATACACTGGCTGGGGTTATCAGCCTCTGCTGGTATTAAAATTCCAGTAGTCGCCCTTTCTGGCGCTCCGTCTGTGGTCATCGTTAAATTGGCCTGCGCATCAGCCTCACTCGTACCGAAAGCAAAACGGATAGCCTCTGTAGTTGCGCCCTGGTTGTAAACGCGAACCCTACCAACGCCAGATGCTAAAACGACCGCCTGTGCGGTTCCGTCCATTGTTAAGTCTGCGTCATAGCTGGAAGGTTTGAAGCCATCGGCAACATGAAGGCTCATACCTTCCTCGCGTTGTCTAACTCGCCTATTTGGATCGTCGGCGTTAATTCCGCCTAAGTTTAAATATGCCATGCTGTCTCCCGACAGTTATTTAACTGATTTCAATTTCTCGTTGTAAAAACAATGCTTCTGTGTAATTCCGGCTTTCTGCATCAGCTTGGTTGCTGTGTCTGGATGCAACATTAAGCTAACATCGTCGCCGTGCTTTTCCCTTGCTTCGTCGTACTCAAGGAAAAGTTGTGTGATTAGTAGTTCAAGCTCAAAGTTAAGTGCAGCTTGTTCTAAGCTGTAAAGATCATCGTCGTAGGCTTCGTAGACAATAATCACTTGTACACCTTGCCCCTGAATCTAGCCTCGCCGTTGATAACGTGTACCAATTCAACGTGTAAGCCGTTCTTGTCA
>JBFHVK010000339.1:0-3100 GCA_041589615.1 Gammaproteobacteria bacterium
AACACCGCCTGTTTTTATCCTGCTTTAGTCAAATCTTACCGAAGCCATCAACCAGAAGCTTCTATCCGGTGATGGATAAAAATAGACACTGCCAAATGATTCAACTGCTGTTGACGAATACTCTTCATCAAACAGGTTATTAATGCGTGCAGAAATCATAAACTCATCCCACTGGTAACTCAGGTTTGCATTAACAATAGTGTAACTATCGAGTTTGGGAAATAGATTAGCATCATCTCCAGACACATAGTGATCATCTACATGAATTGCTTCAGCATAGGTTTTGAAACCACCGGATAGTCGATAAGTTGTATTCAGGGACAACTGCCTCTCTGGTACACCAGAGATTTTATTCCCCTTATTTGCACCTTGATCAAATACTGCGTCATTATAGGTAAAGGCTGCATTCATATTCCAGTCACTATTAATAATGTAACCCGTCTCAACAATAAAACCATCATGCAACGTTGGATCAAGGTTCACATTTGCGCCTGTACCTGGCCCAAATGGACCATCAGCTCCCGGATCATAAGCCAGTTCATTTTCAAACTCGAGCCTGAATACCTGCATGCTTGCTGAGTACTTTTCTACTTTCCACTCAACGCCTATTTCTTTCGATTCACCGGTTTGTGTTTCAAGTATCACACCCGGTGTCGCAAATGATAATTCATCGATTTTGGCGAACCTGAAATTCTCATCGTATCGGACAAAAACACTCACATCAGGATTTATATTACCCTGCACGCCTAACTCAACGGCACTTACACTGTCATCGTATTCTTCAGTGAAGCCAAATGATGTGCTTTTATTTTCCACCTCGGCTTTTCTACCGCCTATGGTCATATTGGCCCTGTCCGAAATCGGCAGTACGGCTTGCAGGTAAACAGCTTTTGCCTGGTATTCATTCTCTGAATAGGTCTCATAATCCGCATCGAGGTAGTCAACACCCATGGTGACAATAGCCTGACCATCTTTCATTGGAAAATTAGCAATCAATCGAGGTGTAAACTCAAGCTGATTAGACTCAATTGAATATGGAGATCCAGAAAACTGACTGGTTGATTCAAAGTCACGTTTTGCCAGCTCAACTTCCAGCGCCCAGTCTTCAGATATAGTTGATTCGATACCCAGACGAGCTACTTCAGTTTCTTCGTCAACAAAATCGGTAAATGATCGCGGCTGTCTGCGATCGTCTTCCACCTCGGCCTCTGTTAATGGCCCGGGTAAACCCTGGGTTTTTGTTACGCGCTGAACCTCTGTAAATATGCTACCTTCTGGCAGCTCATAATCCAGACGTCCTAGCAGGTTTGTATTATCGATTTCATTATTCTCTCGATAGTTATCACTTCTTAGCGACTCACCCGAAACTACATAACTCAGCTTATTATCCAGTTTGTCCGACACCCGGCCTACAAGTCGTGTACGGTTGTAGCTTCCTGTCTGTAACTGCGCATCTACAGTAAATGCCTGCGGCTTACGTGTAATAATATTTACAACACCGGCTACAGCCTGGTCACCATAAAGCACACCAGCGCCACCCTGGATAATTTCTATCTGTTCAATATCCTTAACTGAAACCGCATTAAGATCAGGCGAGGAAAGATCGATATTATTTAAACGACGGCCATCGACTATCACCAGCACGTTAGAACCTGAGGTTGCACCAAAGCCACGCATGGAAATGCTTGCGTTACTACCATCACCGAATAGATCGCTAACGTGCACACCCGCAACGCCATTGATGGCTTCAGCCACACTGGTTGCACCACGTGCCTCTATTTCGGCACGGCTAATCACCTTGATATTACCGGGAATAGTTAAGCTGGATTGTTGACTACGTGTAGCACTCACAACAACCGTAGGAACATCTTCTGCTATTACAGTGTTAACTGAACCGAAAGAAGAAACAATGGCTGCAAGCAGACAGATATTTTTTTTATTTGAAAACATTAACTCACCTAAAAATTAGAGCAAAGATAATGTTGCAGGGAAAACGGTAAGACAAGTATTCCGGAAGACGGGGAGTTTTGCCTAAACCAAGTCGCCCTCCGCAACTTTAAGTTCATACATTACAGGCAGGTCTCCGGGCTTATGAGATAAAGGAAAATCGCCTTCCCGCTTGCGCAGTGGCTGGTCTTTTGTGATCCGACCTGGATTTACCTAACTCAATTACCGTTGCGGGGGCAGCGTCAGAATTAAACTGTTTTACCAGCCTTCACTGACTTCCCTATTATCCTGGCGATTCAGGACCCGTAAATAAGTGGGGGAAATATACCCTAAAGCAGGTCGACCCACAATTGAATTTTTATCACTATTATTTCTAAAACTGAGTTATTTTAGTTATTTCAATTACTTACCAGATACCCTCTGTTGCCGAACTCGATCCAGTAGTTCACACATGGCTTCTGTTCCCTGCAGTATTCGCGGAGTGTGCCGAACGATCAGGTCAGCATTAATCGCATATAGGTGCCGATTCTGCACAGCCTTTATACCACTCCATTTTTTCCACTCATCCAGCCAGTGTTCACGACCTTCTGCCATACCGGCGACGATCACTTCAGGGTTTCGCTGCAGAACTGACTCAATACTGATTTGCGGCGACAATATAGAAACCTCTTCGAATACATTTTTACCACTGCAAAATTCAATCACCTTACTGATCAGGTGCTGCCCATTAACAGTAAACAAAGGCTGGTCCCACACCTGATAGAAAACATCAACCGCATCCTTATGCCTGTTATTCTGCTTAAGTTTGTTAAGCATATGTATAAAATGTTCAGCCCTTGCATTGGCTGTGGTTTCTGTGCCCAGCATTACTCCCATCTTACGGATCGATTCTTCGATGTCTTCATAGCTCCTCGGCTCATTGACGAACACCGGAAAACCAAGCCCCATCACTTCCTTGATACGCGTCATATTATTGCCTTCTTCCCAGGCAATAATCAGGTCAGGCTGAATCGCAACAATCGCTTCAAGATCAAATTTATTATAAGTTCCAATGCGTGGTATATGTTTAGCCTGTTCAGGATAATCGCTAAAACTAACCGTGCCCTTAACCTGATCTGTTGCACCCGCATCAAACAATAATTCAGTAATGTGT
>JBFHVK010000340.1:0-3094 GCA_041589615.1 Gammaproteobacteria bacterium
ACGAGTTTCTAACGAAAGATAAATATAAAAGTAAAAGTTTTAGGAAAATTCTCAAGCCTGGCAGCGACCTACGTTTCCACACCTGAAAGGTGCAGTATTATCAGCGATGTAGGGCTTAGCTTCTGGGTTCGGAATGGGACCAGGCGTTACCCCTACTCTATAGCCACCAGAACAATGAGATAAAAGGGTATCGAAATACGCTTTGATCTCATTGTTGTGAGATATGTTGAGGGAAGTCTAAAGTTATTTAGACCTATTAGTATCAAATCTAACAAACAAATTTTTCATTGGATCGTATTACACTTTGTAAGGTAGTGAATAGAAACAATAGTAAAAAAGACAAACGGGCGATTAGTACTGGTCAGCTAAACGTATTACGACGCTTACACACCCAGCCTATCAAACTTGTAGTCTTCAAGTGCCCTTAGGGAAAGTTCATCTTGGAGTTGGCTTCCCGCTTAGATGCTTTCAGCGGTTATCTCATCCATACATAGCTACCCAGCGATGCCCTTGGCAGGACAACTGGTACACCAGTGGTACGTTCAACCCGGTCCTCTCGTACTAGGGTCAACTCTCCTCAACTTTCCTACGCCCACGGAAGATAGGGACCGAACTGTCTCACGACGTTCTGAACCCAGCTCGCGTACCGCTTTAAATGGCGAACAGCCATACCCTTGGGACCTGCTCCAGCCCCAGGATGCGATGAGCCGACATCGAGGTGCCAAACCTCCCCGTCGATGTGAGCTCTTGGGGGAGATCAGCCTGTTATCCCCGGCGTACCTTTTATCCTTTGAGCGATGGCCCTTCCACACAGAACCACCGGATCACTATGACCGTCTTTCGACTCTGCTCGACCTGTATGTCTCACAGTCAGGCTGGCTTATGCCATTATACTCTACGGTGGATTTCCAACCCACCTGAGCCAACCTTTGTAAGCCTCCGTTACTTTTTAGGAGGCGACCGCCCCAGTCAAACTACCCACCAGACATTGTCCTCGCACAAGATAATTGTACGGAGTTAGCTATCAGAATATTCAAGGGTGGTATCTCAAGATTGCCTCCGATCCTACTGGCGTCTGATCATCAATGGCTCCCACCTATCCTGCACATGAATATCCCAATAGCAGTGTCAAGCTATAGTAAAGGTGCACGGGGTCTTTCCGTCTTTCCGCGGGTAGGAGGAATTTTCACCTCCACTACAATTTCACTGGATCCCTGGTTGAGACAGCTCCCATCTCGTTACGCCATTCATGCAGGTCGGTATTTAACCGACAAGGAATTTCGCTACCTTAGGACCGTTATAGTTACGGCCGCCGTTTACTTGTGCTTCAATTCATGCCTTCGCAAAGCTAAGCAATCCTTTTAACATTCAAGCACCGGGCAGGCGTCACACCTTATACATCCACTTACGTGTTAGCAAAGTGCTGTGTTTTTGATAAACAGTCGGGAGGGACTCTTTGCTGCGACCCATCAATGCTTTGTAGAGTAAATCCACTAACAAATAGGGCACACCTTCTACCGAAGATACGGTGCTAGTTTGCAGAGTTCCTTAACCAGGGTTCTTCCACGCGCCTTAGAATACTCATCTCACCCACCTGTGTCGGTTTACGGTACGGGCAACATTACATCTCGTTTAGAGGCTTTTCTCGGCACGACAGTATCAACGATTCTGAATCAACTCCGAAGAGCGTCAACAGCCTGTCAGGTCTCGGTCGAATGAGAAGCGGATTTTCCTACTTCTCAACCTACACCCTTCGAGCCACTATTCCATCAGTGACCTCGTTTAACTCTATGCGTCCCCCCATCACTCAAATGATGATATGTCGGTATCGGAATATTAACCGATTTGCCATCGTCTACCCCTTTCGGACTCGACTTAGGTCCCGACTAACCCTACGATGACGAGCATCGCGTAGGAAACCTTGGGTTTACGGCGAAGCAGATTCTCACTGCTTTTATCGCTACTCATGCCTGCATGCTCACTTCCATCCGCTCCAGTGCTCCTTACCGGTACACCTTCAACGCTGAATGGAACGCTCTCCTACCACGTCTACACCAGTAGACATCTAGAGCTTCGGTGTTTGTCTTAGCCCCGTTATATTTTCGGCGCGAAATCGCTAGACCAGTGAGCTGTTACGCTTTCTTTAAAGGGTGGCTGCTTCTAAGCCAACCTCCTGGTTGTCACAGCAACTTCACATCCTTTTCCACTTAGACAAAACTTTGGGACCTTAGCTGCTAGTCTGGGTTGTTCCCCTCTCGACATAGGATTTTATCACCCTACGCCTGACTCCCGAGGTTACACATGAAGTATTCGGAGTTTGATAGGGTTTGGTACCGCTGTACGCAGCCCTAGCCCCTTCAGTGCTCTACCCCTTCATGCTAATGCTCGAGGCTATACCTAAATATATTTCGGAGAGAACCAGCTATCACGAAGTTTGATTGGCCTTTCACCCCTATCCACAAGTCATCCGAGGACTTTTCAACGTCCACCGGTTCGGTCCTCCACTGGCTCTTACACCAGCTTCAACCTGCTCATGGATAGATCACTTCGTTTCGGGTCTGCAGCCAGTGACTAATTCGCCCTATTAAGACTCGCTTTCGCTACGGCTCCGCGTTCGCTTAACCTTGCCACTGACCACAACTCGCAGGCTCATTATGCAAAAGGCAGTCCGTCACCGTTCATAAAGAATACGGCTCCGAATGATTGTAAGTCATAGGTTTCAGGTTCTATTTCACTCCGCTCACTGCGGTCCTTTTCACCTTTCCCTCACGGTACTGGTTCACTATCGGTCTTGTAGTAGTATTTAGGGTTGGAAGGTGGTCCTCCCATATTCAGACAAAATAACACGTGTTCCGCCCTACTCGTTCGTTAGCCTAGTACCACATAAAGATTTTCGTCTACAGGGGTATCACCTGCTATGCCCGAACTTTCCAGATCGTTCGACTAACCTATATGCTATCACTAACAGCCCTAATCCCATTTCGCTCGCCGCTACTTTGGGAATATCGTTTGATTTCTTTTCCTTCAGGTACTGAGATGTTTCACTTCCCTGAGTTCGCCCCCCGAAGGGTAACATGAATCGCTCCATGCTGGG
>JBFHVK010000341.1:0-3076 GCA_041589615.1 Gammaproteobacteria bacterium
CTAGGAGACAAATTAGGATTTTTTATTGCAGATGTTGACAATAAATCGACACGAAAAGTTGAACGTACTGCAGGCAGCTCATCTTCACTCGATAACCCCGGCACCATTGTTATTCCATCAGCTTCGCTTGAAGGTGTCTTAAAGCGCATAGCCAGGCCAGCATCGAGAACATGGGTAATAGATCGTCAGTATCGGGTGCTGGCCGTTGAAGATAATCTTAAGCAGTCTGTTGAATATCAGACTAAAGATAAACAGGACTATGTATCGAAAGTTGTACGATTTATATATACGCTGTTATTAAAACAGCCGACTCATACGTTCAAGGATACACGTTCAGCGGTGTCTATGTTTCATGGCAAGGCAGTGCAGTCTGCATTGCAGGGGAAACCTTCAGTTAGCTGGCGCAATACACCTGATGACCGAGTGCGAATTATTACAGCGAGCTATCCTGTGATGCGAGATGGTAAGGCTATCGGTGCCATTGCAATCGAAGAAACCAGTAATGCCATACTTCTGCTGCAGAATAGAGCGATGGAAATATTGATTAACCTGAGTGTTATAAGTTTCTTTATAACCGTGATTGTATTGCTTGGTTATGCAAGCATGTTATCAATACGAATTCGGCGGTTGAGAGACCAGGCAGAGAATTCAATAAGCCAGGATGGTAAAGTGTCTAATAGTATCAGGCCATCTAGATCGAGTGATGAAATTGGTGATTTATCACGCAGTTATGCAGATGTGCTAAGCAGACTGGCTGAATATAATCGTTACCTCGAAACTATGGCATCGAAATTATCGCATGAGTTAAGGACGCCGATCACTGTTGTCAGTTCTTCGCTGGAAAATTTACAGAACATTTCAGATGAAAAGGATAAACAGACATATATAGACAGGGCAAGCGAAGGAATGTCCAGGTTGAGCGATATTCTCACCAGAATGAGTGAGGCAACCAGGCTAGAGCAGACATTGCAATCCGAGGTGTTGCAGCATATTGATATCTGCAAATTGATAGAAAATTGTGTAGATGCTTATCGTATAGCCAATGAAACAGTTCAGATCAATTTTGAAAACAAAAATGTAGAAATATGTGAGTTAACTATTGCGCCAGATCTGATTGCACAAATGCTGGATAAGATAGTGTCGAATGCTATCGAATTTCACCAGCAGGATACATCAGTAGATATTGTGATGTTGGCATCTGCAAATTCGATAAATTTAATCATCAGTAATACAGGGCCAATATTGCCGGAGAAAATGGAAGAGAACCTGTTTGAGTCTATGGTTTCAGTAAGGGCTAAAAGGGATTCTCAGCCACATCTCGGTCTGGGTCTATATATTGCACGAATGATTGTAGAATTTCATCAAGGTATAATCGAGGCTAGAAACAGGCAGGATGGGAGTGGTGTTGAAATCGAAATAAGCCTGCCCCTGGATCGAAAAGCCTGAGTGGTTTCAGTCTGTATGCAAAACCGTTAACTGGTATCCAGTCTTTTAATTATACGTTTCCAGTTTTCCTCATCACGCTCAACCTGGTATTTGGCCCAGTTTGCAAACTCGGTGCGAGAGATATAGCCGGAGGTTCGACGGTTCTTTCCAGCTACTACCTTGTAGATAAGCATATCACCATCACCGGAATCGGAGGCATCTACCAGTTGTCGAACAGACCAGTTGTCGCCGTATTCTCCATTACTATAGTATTGCCCCAGTTTTATATCCGTTGCGTTAATATGTGACTGTCTTGAACGTTGTGTGGCAAGTTCATATACGCGTAACAGATCATACTCTGTGACATCGATGAATGAGTCTAGCTGACTAAGTGCATACACAAAGTCACCATGAGAAATATCAGATATCGTGCTTTCGTTATCCTTTGTTTTTCGCTGCTGGAAAAGTTTATGAAGATAGATCGGGTAGCGTCGCCAGGGTAACAGGTAATTAAAGGCAATCGCTATCGCCAGTATAACCACCGTATTTAGCAGTACTGGTGTGATAATAAACTGATAACCCAGCGCATGAATTGCATCGCCACCAATAACTGCAGTGAGTGCAGTAGCTCCACCCGGTGGATGTATGCAGCGCAGGTAGTACATGATGGCAATAGATAAGGATACAGCAATACAGGCGGCGAGTGTGGTTGATGTAAAAATATCGGCGCAGGCAACACCAATAATTGCAGATACCAGGTGGCCACCAAAAACTGGCCAGGGCTGAGATAACTGCCCATGTGGAACGGCAAATAGCAGTACAGCAGAGGCTCCCATTGAACTAACAATCAGATAGCCCTGGTCGAAGGGGAGTGATAGCTGGCTAATTAGAAGGATGGCGAGTATAGAAACAAAACCACCAGTAGCAGAAACAATCTTTTCAAGATGGCTGGTGTCAGTAGTGCGGATTCCGAGAAATTCACGAATATTAATCATCACTGGTTAGCGCCCTTGCTATACCTCGGTAGTGTCATAATCTGTCAGATTCTATCATTAGCATTCAAGAATGTCGCCCGCTTGACGTCATATCATTCATACATACTGATTTCCAGGTTAACAATAAAACATGTTGTTAGCACATATAAACAACTTGAGGATAAACATTATGAATTCGTTAAGCAAATTTTCAATTTACTCCATTGCACTTGTAAGCAGTATGTCATTACTGATGGTGGTTGGTTGTACAGGAAATGATAATGTAAAACACAATATTGACGCGCCGATTTCCAATGTGATGCCTGGCGATGATAAGCAGATAACTGTCATTGAAGGTGAAGGTGAAACGAGTAAAGAAATTCAAAATTCGGGCATTGAGTCTGAAGATAATATGACTGTATTGATGGCAGAGTTAATGCCAGATGCAGAGCAGAAGGTTGAAGATGTGAAGGCCGGTGTTGATGAGGATTCGAACCAGATAGTATCGGCAGATGAGTCAGGTGTGCAGCCAGGTGAAAAGATTATCAGTTTCGCATTTGATCAGTCAACGGTAATGTCTGATTATGGTGACATGCTATGGGAACATGCACAGTATCTTCGACAGAACAATAGCATGGTATTACATGTTTCAGGACACACAGATGCTTCTGGTGCGA
>JBFHVK010000342.1:0-3068 GCA_041589615.1 Gammaproteobacteria bacterium
TATTGTACCTGGCCTGATGATGCTAGCCATTCTTACGCAAAGCCTGGCGAATGCTTCCTTCGGCATATTTTTTCCGAAATTCACTGGTCAGGTATACGAGTTACTTTCGGCACCGGTGTCTTCATTTGAAATTCTTATTGGATATGTTGGAGCAGCCGCAACTAAGTCGATGATTATCGGCCTGATTATTCTGGCGACTGCCGGATTTTTTGTACCGATTGAAATAGCCCACCCGTTCTGGATGATAGGCTTCCTGCTTCTCAGCTGTATTTCATTTAGCCTGTTCGGGTTTATTATTGGTTTGTGGGCTACCGATTTTGAAAAGCTTCAGCTCATTCCATTACTGGTGATTACGCCACTGGTATTTCTGGGTGGTACATTCTACTCGGTAGATATGCTTCCACCGGCCTGGCAGACCGTAACCCTGTTTAATCCCGTTGTATACCTGATCAGTGGCTTCCGCTGGAGCTTTTATGAGGTCTCGGATGTAAGTGTAGCCACTAGCCTTGCAGTTATGCTGCTGTTCCTGTCCATATGTATTGCAGTTGTCTGGTGGATGTTCAGGACGGGGTATCGATTGAAGCAATAATCTATTTTCTATCGGTGGATTGTTTTTAATAGCAAGTGCGTACAAGCTAAAAGAAAACGTACAGGAAAACGCAGAAGTAGCACAAGAAAACGCAAATAGACGCGAATTTACGCAAATATTTTCAGGTAAGTTGTAATCTTAGTCTGAGAAGGACAATCACAATGTATCTTGAAAGCGTTTCTGTCTCATAAGCTTGTCCCTGTGACTTGCTGATTGTGTTTCTACAGAGGGGCAAAAACACAGGGATGTATTTTTGAGTGATGATAAGCCTGGACGGCGTATCAGCACGACCCGGCCAACAGGCGATGCACTTACAGTTTACTGTTGAATGAATCAGGCCTATTACAATTTTCAGGCACTCTCATGGCTTTTTATGAGGGCAAGTCACCGGGGGTGCGGCGTTTTTGCTTACTTTTTTCGCGGTAGAAAAAAGTGAGACGCCA
Source organism: Gammaproteobacteria bacterium (assembly GCA_041589615.1). Lineage (GTDB taxonomy): Bacteria > Pseudomonadota > Gammaproteobacteria > SZUA-229 > SZUA-229 > SZUA-229. Next base: position 1,033 of record JBFHVK010000342.1, read on the forward strand.
GTAGGTGCACCTCTCAAACCAAATTACGACGTGGAGCTCATGTAAGAGCAGACCAGTTATGCATGGTGCAGAAGTGTACAAACACAAGTAAGCGTAATGATTCCACATAGTTTCTCAGGCAATTCACTATGCGATATACGCTAAAATAAGTCCATTATGTATGCTTGCATGGGATAAACATTGATTGATTTAACCTTCAAAAACCGATATCTGGCGCTGGGTGATGGCTTTTACGAGAAACGTAAACCTGCACCTGTGGAAAAACCAGGCCTGATTAAATTCAATACCGAACTTGCAGGCGAGCTAGGTCTGTCGGTGGATGATTCTGACGAGACACTTTTAGCTGATATTTTTTCGGGTAATCGACTTCATGAAACCTGTGAGCCATTAGCGATGGCCTACGCAGGTCATCAGTTCGGACACTTTAATCCACAGCTTGGTGATGGTCGTGCCATATATCTTGGTGAACTGGATCTTGTGTCTGGTGGCTCGCTGGATATTCAGTTAAAAGGTTCCGGGCAGACTCGTTATTCCCGCAATGGAGATGGCCGAGCCGCATTAGGGCCAGTCTTACGTGAATATATTGTGAGTGAGGCAATGCATAAGCTTAATGTGCCAACAACTCGTGCACTGGCAGCCGTGACAACGGGTGAAGAAGTGGCGCGTGAGCAGCTGCTCCCCGGTGGCATTATTACTCGTGCTGCTTGCAGTTTTATTCGTGTAGGTAGTTTCCAGTATTTTTATATGCAGGAAGATAATGCCTCGGTTAAGGCGTTGGCAGATTATGTGATTCAACGTAATTACCCTGAAGTGGCCGAAGCTGATAACCCCTACATCGCGCTTCTTGATGCAGTGGTACAGCGTCAGGCCAGTTTGATTGCACAATGGATGCACATCGGTTTTATCCACGGTGTAATGAATACGGATAATATGTCTATAGCCGGTGAGACCATTGATTATGGTCCCTGTGCGTTTATGGATTATTATCAACACACTCAGGTGTACAGTTCTATCGATCGTCAGGGGCGTTATGCTTATAGCAACCAGCCATCAATTGGTCTGTGGAATTTATCTCGCTTTGCAGAAACGCTGTTATCCCTGTTTGCAGACAACAGTGATGAAGCAGTAGATATTGCGAAGACGACCTTACATAAATACATTGCACACTATGAAGCGGAATGGATTTCAGGTATGCGAAGAAAATGTGGTTTATCAGCTAAAGCCGGAGTAAGTACCGACGATGATAAGGCGTTACTGGAAAGCCTGCTGGATATTATGGCCGAGAACGGAGCTGATTTTACACTGACATTTTATTATCTTTCACAGCTGGATAGCGAAGCCAGTGAGAAAGATGCAGACATAGGTGAATTATTTGATTCTCGGGACGCCATAAATGAATGGTTAAATCGCTGGCGTGCACGCCTTGCATCAGAGGCAAAGAGTGATAGCGAACGTCAGGCCAGTATGCAATCAGTGAATCCTGTGTATATTCCTCGTAACCATCAAATAGAAGCAGTGATTAGAGCCGCTGAAGATCGTAATGATTTTGCGCCATTTCATGCGTTGCTAGCGGTATTGCAAAATCCTTTCCAGTATCAGCCAGGTAATGATAAATATATGTTGCCTCCACAGCCCGATGAAGTCGTGCAGCAAACTTTCTGTGGTACCTAGATAATATTTATTCGTAAAAATGTTTTGTTAAGGCCTGATAGTAAGTATGTGAACACAGGATAAAAAAGCTTGGCCTGTTTATGCGCTTAGTGATATCTGGTTAGTTGATAATTTTATCCCTTATTTTAATCAGCCCCGCAATGATGATCATGCTGAGTCCAAATATCCAGATTATTCCTGCAGTGTGTTTATATAGCGGGTTTTCATTTGCGATGGGGTTTCTAAAAAAGAAAGTACTTATGCCTGTTTTTTCTTGTGAAAATGTCGATGGTGTAGATAACTCCTTGTGCTGGTAAGAAGATCTATCCAGATAAAAAGAGGCCGACACTTCGCAATTGTAACTAAGCGTGTTTACACAGACAGCA
>JBFHVK010000343.1:0-3028 GCA_041589615.1 Gammaproteobacteria bacterium
GCCTATCCTCCTTACAAGGAGAATGGCCTGCCAGACTACGTCACACTGAAATTGCAGTCAGTCGACAAGAAGCTGGAACCATTTGAAGTATAAATATTAAAGGGTAATATTTTATCTCTTTGAAAAACTAAGCGAAGCATTTTCCGCACTAAAGTGCAGGAGCACTTTGAGCGTGCAAAAGCACGACCCGAAGGGAGCAGCACAGGACGTGCGGAATAAATGTACGCAAATAAACGCAAATAGGATTTGTGCGCCGGCGGCGCATTTTAAACCTGATAAGTGTTTTATTTGCGTGCATTCGCGTGACGTGCAGGACGCACTAATTTGGCGGGCACAGGATGTGCGGGAGCCATCATTTGCGGATTACAAGCTTGTAAAAAATGACACTAGACAAAGCCAGAGAAATCATCGCCGACCATGTCGCCATCGCGGGAGGTTACAACCAGACCGCCACCAAAATCGTACTGGGTGAGTTACAGAACGATCTTGGCCAGGAGGCAGTGGATTCCATCATCCGGGAGTTCAGACTGGACGAACTATGGGGATTTGCCGTGGGAACGCGGTTTGAGCGAATGTACAAGTAGGCTTATTCGAAAATCTTTATTTATACATAAACAAATTTATTATCGACAATGAATGGTTGTTGAGCGCTCGTTGATCAATATCAATATTCCTATGTGCATTGCTGCCTATATTCAATGTGCCACTTTAAGTAATTTAGTATTTGCTAATATTGATATGGAGATTTACCGTTTAGCTGCCATTAATTAAAGCTGGTTTCGTAGAGTCAGATTTAAACCGATAGATCTTGAATCCGACTCAAAACTAAAGTGTGAATATCACACAATAAATATAAATGAGAGGGGGTCGACATGTCCGAAGGACTGATCATCGCACTAGCGTGTGCCTTTGCAGGCATCGCCTATGGCGTTATTTCAATATTTAGCATCCTGTCAAAGCCTTCGGGTAGCGATGAAATGCAACGCATTGCTAATGCTGTTCAGGAAGGCGCTATTGCCTACCTGTCACGTCAGTACACAACCATCGGTGTTGTAGGTGTTGTTTTATTCATCGTGATGGGCTTCGCTCTTGACTGGTATACAGCGATTGGTTTTGCCATCGGTGCAATACTCTCCGGTGCCGCCGGTTATATCGGCATGCACGTTTCAGTACGCTCCAACTCTCGTACAGCAGAAGCGGCCAAACAGGGCATTAACCCTGCCCTGCAAGTCGCTTTTAAAGGTGGCGCGATCACCGGCTTACTGGTTGTTGGCCTTGGTCTGTTAGGCGTGGCTGGCTATTACACTGTGTTAAACGGCATGGGCGTAGATCAAAGCAAAGCCTTACATGCGCTGGTTGGCCTGGCTTTTGGTGGATCCCTGATTTCAATCTTTGCACGATTAGGCGGTGGTATCTTCACCAAAGGTGCAGACGTTGGTGCTGATATCGTGGGTAAAGTTGAAGCCGGTATTCCCGAGGATGACCCACGCAACCCTGCGGTTATTGCTGATAACGTGGGTGACAACGTGGGTGACTGCGCTGGCATGGCCGCCGACCTGTTTGAAACCTATGCGGTAACCATTATTGCAACCATGCTACTGGGCGGCCTGCTGATGAAAGATGCAGGTGAGCTGGCGGTAACCTACCCACTAGTTCTGGGTGGTGTTTCAATCATCGGTTCCATTATTGGTACCTTCTTTGTAAAAACCTCAGAGGGCGGCAAGATCATGAACGCTCTGTACAGAGGTACTCTCGTAGCTGCAATATTTTCTGCCATCGCGTTCTATTTTGTTACTGATATCATGATGGGCGACGTCGCAGGTTACAGCACAATGACACTGTATGGCTCAGCACTCATTGGCCTGGGTCTCACCGTAGCCATGATCGTCATTACCGAGTACTACACAGCAACAGAGTACAGCCCGGTCAGGCGCATTGCAGAAGCATCCACCACAGGTGATGGCACAAACGTAATTGCAGGTCTGGGTATTTCGATGAAGTCGACTGCACTGCCTGTACTTTCAGTGTGTTTATCAATCTGGGGCGCTTACGAATTAGCTGGCCTTTACGGTATTGCAATTGCAGCAACTTCAATGCTGTCTATGACCGGTATTATCGTTGCACTGGATGCGTATGGTCCAATTACAGATAATGCAGGTGGTATCGCTGAAATGGCTGAACTACCTGAAGATATCCGTAATACAACCGATGCCCTGGATGCGGTAGGTAACACCACTAAAGCGGTAACCAAAGGTTATGCGATTGGTTCTGCGGGTCTAGCGACCCTGGTACTGTTTGCTGACTATACCAATACGCTAAAAGCGGCGGGCCAGATTGTTTCATTCGATCTATCCAACCACATGGTCATTATCGGCCTGTTCATTGGTGGCCTGATCCCTTACCTGTTCGGCGCCATGGCGATGGAAGCGGTAGGTCGTGCAGCAGGCGGCATCGTTAACGAAGTACGTCGTCAGTTTAAGGAAATGCCCGGTATCATGGATCGTACACAGCAGCCTGATTACTCAAAAGCGGTTGATATGTTGACCAAGGCTGCTATCAAGGAAATGATCATTCCGTCATTGCTACCTGTGGCTGTACCCATAATCGTGGGTCTAACACTGGGTGCGGAAGCACTGGGTGGTGTATTGATCGGCACCATCGTGACCGGCCTGTTTGTCGCAATTTCAATGACCACCGGTGGTGGCGCATGGGATAATGCGAAGAAATATATCGAAGATGGTAATTATGGTGGTAAAGGTTCTGATGCGCACAAAGCGGCGGTAACCGGTGATACTGTAGGCGACCCGTACAAAGATACAGCGGGCCCTGCTATCAATCCACTGATCAAGATCATCAATATCGTAGCCCTGCTAATCGTTCCACTGCTATAACAGTGGGCATAAAAAAACTGCCAGCCCATTTCGGGCTGGCAGTTTTAACCACACACAAAACTATTCAAAAATACCTTGCTGTTTTATAACAACCTGGCTAACTAGTGAGTTTCGCTGTTGAGGCGCTCAAGCACATA
>JBFHVK010000344.1:0-3018 GCA_041589615.1 Gammaproteobacteria bacterium
CAGCTTCACCTATACGTGACAGCAATAATATGATGATCGGGTCTGTGCTAATCTTCAGTGATGTTACAGAACAAAGAATCAAAGATGACAATTTACATCACAGCACGAAAATGGATGCACTTGGCAAACTTACTGGAGGAATTGCACACGATTTCAATAATTTATTAGGAATAATCCTGGGCTATTCCGAATTATTGATATCTCACCACAAACCACTCGCTGATAAATCATACGAATACGCAGATGCTATTTATAAAGCCGGCCAACGAGGTCATAGACTCACATCTCAATTACTTGCATTCTCACGTAAACATTCAGCTGAAGCAGATATTTTTGATATTAACAAGCTAATAAAATCAGAAATTCATATTCTAGAAAAAACCCTGACCGCAAGGATCGATCTTTCTCTTGAACTTTCCCCTGAAATATGGCCTACATATATTGATGATAATCTTTTTCAGGACGCTATACTTAATATATGCATCAATGCCATGCACGCTATGCCGGATGGTGGAATACTGAAAATAATTTCTAGCAACACGCATATAAACGCGAGTAATTTAAAATATAGCAATCTCAAAAATGGTGATTATGTAAAAATATCTTTTATAGATAACGGAACAGGTATGGATGAAGATACCCGTAAAAAAATCTTCGATCCATTTTTCTCTACAAAAGGCGAGCAGGGCACAGGCCTCGGAATGAGCCAGGTCTATGGCTTTATTCAACAGTCTTCCGGGCACATAATTGTGGACTCCAAACCTGACATGGGCACAACTATTGAAATCTACCTGCCGCGCTATATAAATTCACCCGACGCCACTACCAGGACTGAAACTTCAGATGTTAAAGAAAATCGTATCACTGGCAATGAAACCATTCTTGTTGTTGATGATGAACCAGCGATGCTTAGCTTAACATCAGGCATTTTAGAACAGAATGGTTATAATATATTACGTGCCAGCAGCGCCGAAGAAGCATTACAAATTCTCCTGAAAAATAAAATTGATCTTTTATTGACTGATGTCATCATGCCAGATATAGATGGCTTCGAGCTTTCAAGTATTGTTGCTGATAAATACCCTGATGTTACTATCCAGTTAGTCAGTGGCTACAGCGAAACAAAAAATCTATCAGAGCAACACCAAAAACTGAATGACTCTAAAATACAGAAACCTTTCCGATCAGCAGAACTCCTTTCACGAATCAGGAAAGCTCTCGATGATTAATTTCAACATATCTCTAACCAGTATTATTTTTTCACTGGAACAATATCCTTTCTAACAGTTGAATTAACATTACATTGTTTCAATATTGATTCTGCTTTTGCGCCAAGATATACATACACTCCAAGCCCTATTAGTAAGCCTATTGCAGACATCATCATGGTAACTGCATTTCCTAGGTATTGTGGAGAGCCCAGCACTGATTTAAACATTAGCAGCAAGGACTCTATCGAAACTGCAATTAGAATAGCAGCAATAAATCGTGTGATTGTTCTTCTTGTTGAGCTATGCCTGAATATATCTTTATGCATTAGCACTTCTTCTTCAAGCGTCGTCTTACCCAGGTCAAATATTGCCAGCGCAAGGGTAAGGAAAATTATGATACCGAATGGTTTCAGATGTAATTCATCACGTTTTGCTTCACTAAATAGCTCCATGATTTCTACACCTGCGAGATATATGAGCATACCGACAACTGTAAAAAGCCCTACTACTATTATTGAGTACACAATCAGGAATAGCGGTTGAAATCGTCTTCTATTACGATCACCCATGAGAAACTCGATCGCATTTGCCAGATCAATATCAACTACTAGTATGCCTTTGGTCTTGCCTGTTTCATCCAGGCATCTTACTGCAGATGATATACATAAATTATGACTTGAGCTTGATAAATAAGGCTCAGTTACAATGACACTATCGCTTTCGAGTGCCATCTTGTAATAGGGCCTGTGCTTACGATCAACACCTGCACCTGGTTGAGCATTTTTTTGCAGATGATTATTATGTGAAATATTCTGACTATTCTGAATACCATCACCATCCAGTGTAAAAATCAGCTCAACAAATGGGTAGTTTTTATGCAGCCACTCAATCGCACGGCATAAGTTTTGTTCTGACCCCAGTAATTTTTCATCAAATATACCTGTCACAATTGAAGCCATTAACTCATGTATTGCCTGCTTAAAATCATGATACCGTTCAATAGCGCTTATATAATCCATTCTGCCGCCTCTACCATGTTGTCACTCTGACAATACATGAGCAATTTCTGAGCCAGCCAGAAAATACCGCCATTTCATGTTTACATGTAAATATCTGCACCAGTATTTTCCATATTGGTAGAGTTCTGCTATCAACAGGTGCATCCTGACTATTATCTGGCACCCTCATAACCCAGTTGACGCCAGGCCTCATAGACAATCACGGCCACCGAGTTTGACAGGTTCATACTACGGCTATCCGGTAGCATGGGTATTCGAATAACCTGCCCAGCTGGTTGCCTGTCCAGGTAGTCGGCAGGTAGACCACGCGTTTCCGGCCCGAACAGTAATGCATCATCTTTTTCATACTGCACATCACTATGCGCCGTTCTGCCACGAGTTGAGCATGCATATACCTTTCGAAAAGCATTGGAGGCCACGCATTCATCCAGTGTCTTCCAGCTTTTCACACGAGCGAATTCGGCATAATCCAGCCCCGCTCGCCTGAGTTTCTTATCATCCAGCTCAAACCCCAGTGGCTCGATCAGGTGCAGATCACATCCCGTGTTGGCACACAGCCGGATGATATTCCCGGTATTGGGTGGTATTTCGGGCTGGTAAAGGATAATCGATATATTTTTCATTATAAATCAGTCGCTTGTGAATGATATTTCATGCAGATTAATAGAAATTACTGTTTAATTATTGACTAAATGGCATTTCGGGTCTAATAAATAGGCATCAGGGCAATAAATACAAGGGTTCCAGGCAATGGGCAGCACGCATGGCGAAGAGCTTGATCACGCCAC
>JBFHVK010000345.1:0-3018 GCA_041589615.1 Gammaproteobacteria bacterium
GGCAAAATTACACTTAAAAATAAAATAATGCACTCAGTGATATTTCTTCCACCTCGAAAAAGCTGTAATCAGTGTTTGTATACTCGAATCGTAATGCTCTGTCTTTACTGCTATTTATCTGTAAACCGGCATAGTGACGATGTTTATCTCCTTCCTGACCACTCACCTGCTGCAATACACGTGATGACAACTCCAGCTGGGCACTGAAATCCTTGGAGCGAGCCTGCCATAACAAGCCGGCCTGCCCACCTAGATACGCGACATGGTGATCTTCTAATCCTGGAGAATAATCAAGCTCTCCATCCAGCATGGCAAACAGGGTAAATTGTGACATCTGCGCAGTGTAGCCAATCGCCAGCCGGGATATAAAGGTCATATCTGATTTTGTGTCTGGCCATTCTATGCGTTGCAGAGAAAATGAAATCGATTTTGAGCTGGTATAGTCCCAGTCCCTGACAGGTAATAATGAACGCATACTAAATAGATCAATACTTTGTAATTTCAGCCTTCGTCTGTCTTCTGACCAGCGTAGTCTTGTTTCCAGGACATTCACACTCGAACCATGAATAAAACCACGCGCATCATCCAGTGAATCATGAAATACCGGACGCAGGCCCAGCTCATAATAATGAATATCTTCCAGCTGCCCTGCCGATAACTGGATACGAGCAGACGAATGTCCCGACTCAGGTGGCTCTGCAGTGAACTTGAAATCTACCTGGCTTTGCTGCAAGCCTAATCGGCTTAGTTCACTAAGAATATCAAACTGTAATGTGTCATTTGATTGTGTATTATCTTTATAACTGATGAACTGATCTGCCAGCTTAAGAATTCTGGCCTTTTCAATATCACCTCCATCGTTATTGACGTCCGTGACTGACAACGAGCCATCCGCTACTTCCTTTGCCAGCCGGGTTCCCTTGTCGCCTAATTGCCGTGTCATCTGAAGCAGACGAGACTGCATTGCTGGTCGATATAACCGCTCGGAGATTAAGCCGGCTCTTTCAACATCTCTCACGATATCCACGGGTAGTGCATATACCGGATGCGAATCCAGGCTCATATTTATACCCGGACGAGCTACGTCCAGTAATGCAAGCAGACGGTATGAACAGTTCTCGCGTAGAAAGAAATATTCAAAGTGAATTCCCTTCACCTCCCACAGATGACGCACCAGCTGCTCTATTTCTTCTGCGCTCAGGTTCAGGCTGTATTCCCAGATATCACGCTGCTCTATGTCACTGTATTCCAGCAGTGTCTCATAATAAGGCCGCATAAAAAAACGTCCATCATAACCACCTGTAATACCTTTCCATGCATAGGTTACAAAGCTATCTTCTTCATCATGAGATGCTGCATAACTTAATGTCTGGCTGAGCAGAGGACTTTTCCGGTTTTCATCAAAACGCAGAAAAGTATGACCAAACATGGATGCCGGGTTATTCAGATACATACCAGGGAAAAGCAGGGTCAGCCCACTGCTAGTCTGAAAGCGCTGCTTCCATTTCAGGTAGTCTTCACAGGTCTGTTCAGCGCCTGGTGAACTCTCCTTGAGCTGTTGCCCTAATTGTATACTGAGCCAGTGTAATCGCGCCGGAAAGCGACATACTGCATCTGCATTCTCTGTTGGATGATAAAACACCTGTAGACTTGCCTGTAATTCGGCCCACGCATCTTCCGCGCCATTCTCTGCCAGAAAAAATCGCTCATCATCCGCCTGGCTATACAGACGCCCGCTCGCGGATTGTTTATAATGCAGCAGGTTTAGCCAGTCCGGGTGTTCAGCCAGTTTTAACTGATGTGCCCGCTGTATAAGCTGTTGCAGTGATTCCTCGGCGCTGGCGCTTTGTGCGGCGCTGAGTGGTGCTATGTAAAACGGAAATATAAGAAGTCCATGCAGTAAGCCATGCATGATTTTCTTATTCACCCACCTGCAATAGTTTTGTAAAATCCTCACAACTCGTTTAGCCCTGTTGATTGATACATTGATATCTAGCAGGCATTGTATCTATTCACACGGAAACCACCATGCGCGTATCACAATTTCCCTTATCAACACTGAAAGAAACCCCTGCAGATGCTGAAATTATCAGCCACCAGCTGATGTTACGCGCCGGCCTGATCCGCCGCCTCGCCTCTGGTATGTATACATGGTTACCACTGGGTATGAGAGTATTGCGCAAGGTGGAAAATATTGTACGTGAAGAAATGAACCGCGCAGGAGCACTTGAGCTGCTAATGCCCGGCGTTCAGCCAGCCGAGCTGTGGCAGGAATCCGGACGCTGGGAAGAATATGGCCCCGAGCTGCTACGACTGCACGATCGCCATCAGCGTGAGTTTTGCCTGGGCCCTACCCACGAAGAAATCATTACTGACCTGGCACGTCGTGAACTATCAAGCTATAAACAGCTGCCTATTATCTGGTACCAGATACAGACCAAATTTCGTGACGAAATACGTCCCCGCTTTGGTGTCATGCGCTCCCGCGAATTCATCATGAAGGATGCCTACTCATTTCATATGGATCAGGCATCACTGCAACAGACCTACGATGCAATGCATCAGGCCTATAGCACGATATTCACCCGCTTTGGCCTGAACTTCCGCCCTGTCATGGCCGACTCCGGCTCGATCGGTGGTACCGGTTCACACGAATTCCATGTGCTGGCAGATTCCGGGGAAGATGCCATCGCATTTTCCAGTGACTCGGATTACGCAGCCAATATAGAAAAAGCCGAAGCACTGAAACCCCAGGGTGAACGCGCCGCAGCAAAAGAAGAAAAGACCCTTGTTGAAACACCTGGTAAACACAGCATTGATGAAGTATCGGCATTTCTGGGTGTCGCTGCCAGCCAGTGCCTGAAAACGCTACTGGTAGAAGGCAGTGAAGAAGGCAGTGTCGTTGCACTGGTATTGCGCGGTGATCACGAGCTGAATGAAATTAAAGCAGAACAACTTGAACAGGTCGCGGCTCCACTTCGTTTTGCTTCCGAAGACCAGGTTAAAGCTGTCGCCGGA
>JBFHVK010000346.1:0-3015 GCA_041589615.1 Gammaproteobacteria bacterium
AGCACATCTATAATATTGCTAAGGAGTGGGCTGAAACGCAACAGAAGGCGCTCAATCTTCGCAATAGTATCGATAGTAAGTATTTTTATAGTGTCAGTTACGAGCAGTTAACCCAGCAACCTGAAGAAACTGCTCGTTCGCTTTGCAAGTTTTTGAATGCACAATATGTTCCAGAAATGCTGGATTTTCACAAAACTAAAGAGGCAGAAAATGCTGCACGCTCAAGTGAACTATGGGGTAATGTGGCAAGCCCTATTATAAGAAATAACAGTAAGAAGTATCAAAAGGAAATGTCTAAAGTAGATCTACGTATTTTTGAGTCTGTAGCTGGACCAATTCTGGATCAACTTGGTTATGAGAGAGATTTGATAAAGGCGGGCAAGGAAATTCAGTTCACGGATGAAGATATTGCAGTATTTAACCAGATTAATACAAATAAAAAGTTTGAGACAATGCAGAGTGTTGATGCAGAAGACAAGGAACGTAGAGAACGACAGGCTAAACACCTGGCTGAAATAAAAGCAAGAAGCGTGGCATAAAGCGCTTCATAACAGGTCACCGGAGAGTAAACAATGATCAATCCAGTATCCAGACTAGCCATGCTGATTTTTATAGTGGCTTATCCACTTCAAGCCCTATCCGAATATGTGTTTACTGCTCCACCTAGAGAGAGTGTGGAGAAGGGTATTGAAATATATTCACCTGTAACAGATTTTCTTACTAAGGTAACAGGTGAGAAATTCGTTTATCGACATCCTCAAAGTTGGCCTGAATATAGTCGTGCTATGAAGAATAATGAGTATGATCTTGTATTTGATGGCCCTCACTTTGTAAGTTGGCGAGTTGAGTACTTAAATCATGATGTACTGGCAAAAATAGCCAAATTACATATCTGGAGAATAATAGTCACCAAAGACAATACCACTATTAAAACAATGGATGACCTTGTGGGTAGAACGATTTGTGCTCCAAAATCACCTAACTTTGGTATGCTGACGATGATGAGTCATTTTCCGAATCCAGACAGGGAGCCCGTTCACGTCGTAACCAAAGGCTGGAAGGATGGTTTTAATGGTGTAATCCAGGGTAAGTGTGAAGTTGCAGTTTTGCCAATAATTAATCACAAGAAATTTGACCCATTACTGGAAAAGACCAGGACAATTCATACGCATCTGCCCTATCCAAACCAGGCATTTACGTCGAGTACACGGATTACTCCGAATCTAAAGTCTAAGATAGCCAGTTCGCTGTTGTCTAATGAAGGTCAGCAGGCAATGTCTAAGCTACGAGACAGGTTTGCAAAAGGTGAAAAGATTGTAAGTGCTGTTAGCGAAGAGTACGAAGGTATCAGTATGGTACTGAAACGTGCTGAAAATTTCGGAAGTACAGTCGCAAAAGCTAATTAGTCTCAAAGTTATATATTCTATAAAAAGCCCTGCTGTAATCACAGCAGGGCTTTTTTCATTATACGTCCCCAATTAGTGTGTGTTTCATTCTCCCTGTTGATTATCTATTTATATTATCCCTGTATGCACTCGTATGTGTGCACGATCCCCTTTTCGTGCAATTGTTCCGCTTGAGTGCACAAAAAGTATGCCTTAAATGAGTGCTTTTAATATTCACCTTATAATAAATCCTTAAAAATCAATAATATACAAGTTGGCATGCATAGTGCTTGTTGTCATTCAAATATTTCTGAATGTTCACCGAAGCTGGTGTCCAGGGCAACGAGGTCTAAGAAATTCCTTATTTCAAGTCTCATATTTCGAGCAAACATAACCATATAGAGGAAATCTTATGCCTGTTAAATCAGTACAAGCATCACTAATTACAGCATCAATGGCTGCTGCAAGTTTAACTGTCCCACAGTTAACACTGGCAGAAAGTATTGAAGAAGCTTTTTCAGCGGGTAAGGCAAGTGTGAATATGCGCTATCGATATGAGAGTGTCGATGACAGTGTCCTGAAGGAAGCTGATGCACATACTCTAAGGACTCGTCTCGGTTACACCACTGGTGCGTATAAGGGCTTTAAAGCGCATGCAGATTTTGAGGTAGTAAATGAAGGTGGTGATTTCGCACCAGAAGATGCTGGATTTGCTGTAGTAGCGGATCCTTCAGTCGAAGAGCTTAATCAGGCCTGGTTATCTTATACGGCGGGTGACACCACGGGTACATTTGGTCGACAGCGAATCATTATCGATAATGCACGCTTTGTGGGTAATGTCGGCTGGCGCCAGAACGAGCAAACCTATGATGGCTTAAAACTGACTAATACCAGCTTTGACGATACCACTATTACACTCGCCTACATTACTCAGGTTAATACAATATTTGGTACCGATGTTGCTGAAACCGGGCACACTCTGCTGAATGTTGGTTTTGATAAAACACCAGTAGGCAAAGTATCGGCTTACGCATATATGCTGGACTATGATGGCGAATCTGCGAATGACCTTGATACCTTAGGTGTTCGTTTAAAAGGTTCTGCTGATGAATTTCTGTACACGCTTGAGCTAGCACAACAATCTGAAGGCGCTGATCGCCCAGCAGATATTAGTGCTACGTACCTGTTTGCAGAAGCTGGATATAAGCTGGAGGCTGCGAGTGTTTTCCTTGGTTATGAAAGCCTGGGAAGTGACGATGGTGTAGCCGCATTTCAAACCCCACTGGCAACCAAGCATGCCTTCAATGGCTGGGCTGACAAGTTCCTGGCAACACCAGCTGCTGGCTTAAATGATACTTATATTAAAGTAGTATCCAAGTTTGCAGGTATGAAATTTGTCGGTATGTATCACGACTTCAGTTCAGATGAAGGCAGTGTGGATTATGGTACAGAACTGGATTTATTACTGGTTAAACCCATTAATAAAACATTCAAGGGCCTGATTAAGTTTTCTGATTACAGTGCGGATGACCATGCAACTGATACACAGAAAATCTGGCTTGCTCTGGAAGCGAACTTCAAGCAGTAACTATGTAAACCGAATATGGATAAACCCCTAGGCCAGGGAAGG
>JBFHVK010000347.1:0-2993 GCA_041589615.1 Gammaproteobacteria bacterium
TATCTGTTAATGGGCACCCTGGATACCGAGCAATGGCTACTGATGATGGTACTCATCATCAGCTCTCTGTTAAATATTGCCTATCTATTACCCATCGCTGTTCATGCCTTTATCTCAACAGACAAAACATCTGCTGCTGGGACGGGTATAAAAGAAGCACCTCTACCTTCATTAATCGCAATCTGTATAACCACTGTTGGCTGCCTGATTTTATTTATCTATCCACAGCCACTCTATGAGTTAACCAGCTCAATTTTAGAAACGACAGGTATATCTCATGGCAAATGAAATGAATGCTGTCTTTAATCCCGGCAGAAACAGACATAGTACTTTGCAAGCCATCAGCTTAATGAGCTACCTGCTAACTTCACCAGGAAACATGTGTTATGAATGAGACCGAAGAAAAACACTGGCTGGTGAGAGCGCAGACTATCCGCTGGCTCTGGCGGGGTGGTTTTGTACTATTAGCGCTCGTGGTTTTTGCTGACTTTTTCATCCATGCCCACGCGTATTTCAAGATTGATGGCAGCTTCGGTTTTTATGCCTGGTATGGCCTGGTCACCTGCATCGGCATGGTGCTATTAGCGAAAGCGCTTGGCATTTTCCTTAAACGCAAGGATACCTATTATGACGGTGAGTGATTTTCCAGCTGGCCTTGTCTTAATCCTGGGTGCATTCCTGATACCGGTCGTGAGCCAGCAGATACGATCCGCCCTGATTCTTGGTTTACCGTTGGTAGTACTCTGGCTCATCTGGCGCCTGCCCGAAGGTGCATTTGGAGTATTACCCCTGCTTGATTATCAGCTGAACTTTGTACGCGTCGATTCACTCAGTCGAGTGTTTGCAACTATTTTCGCCATAATGACATTCGCTGGCAGCCTGTACGCACTCAAACAGCAGCGCGTCATGGAGCTGGCCTCTGTCTTTGTCTACGCCGGCAGCGCTATCGGTGTTGTTTTTGCCGGAGACCTGATCAGCCTGTTTATTTTCTGGGAAATCATGGCGCTCGCTTCTACTATGATAGTGCTCTCAGCTGGCAACGCACTTAGTTACCAGACCGCCTTACGTTATTTACTGGTGCATGTTTTTGGCGGCTCAATTTTGATGGCAGGAATAGTGGCACACGTCAGTACCACTGGATCCACTGCATTCGACGCTATGGAATTAAATTCTTTCGGCACCGCGATGATACTGATCGGCTTCCTGGTCAATGCTGGCGCACCACCGCTATCAGCCTGGCTGGCCGATGCCTACCCGGAAGCTTCCTACACCGGTACAGTATTTCTTTCGGCCTTTACTACCAAGGCAGCCGTGTATGCTCTACTGCGCGGTTTTCCGGGCACTGAAATTCTTATCTTCATCGGACTGTTCATGATCTTTTATGGGATCATTTATGCACTGCTTGAAAATGATATGCGTCGCATACTGGTTTACAGTATTGTTAACCAGGTAGGGTTTATGGTCACCGGTATCGGAATCGGCACCGAGATGGCAATGAATGGTGTCGCCGCCCACGCATTCACTCACATTATCTATAAAGCACTGCTGCTGATGTCTGCCGGCTCAGTACTTTATATGACTGGAAAACGAAAATGCACTGATCTTGGTGGACTGTTCCAGAGCATGCCCATAACGACGGTATGCGGCATTATTGGCGCACTCGCCATCTCATCTTTTCCGCTGACCTCTGGCTTTATCAGTAAATCGATGATCAATCAGTCGGCTGCCGATGAAAGCCTGATCATCGTATGGTTTATGTTGCTTGCTGCATCTGCAGGCGTATTCCTGCATGCCGGTATCAAATTCCCCTGGTTTGTTTTTTTCCAGAAAGACTCAGGCCTGCGTCCGCCAGATCCACCCTGGAATATGAAACTGGCAATGATCTTTTTTGCCGGTTTATGTGTCGGTCTGGGTATATTTCCGGAGTATCTATACGACATGCTGCCCTACCCGGTAGCCTATGAGCCATATACGGTCACACATGTAGTTAACATGTTGCAGGTGCTGTTATTTTCAGGATTTGCTTTCTTCCTGATGCTGCCACTGATGAAGAGAACGCTCACCATTACCCTGGATGTCGACTGGTTCTACCGAAAAGCTTTTCCCTTCATTTTCAGACATCTGCTGAATGCCATGTGGAAGGCCGATGGCCTTATACGCCAGGCATTTCTCACCAGATTAAACCAGACGCTGGCATTTATTTCACATCATTATCAAGGTCCCCATAGCCGCCTGCTCTCAAGCACTAACCCGGCAGGCAGCATGGTGATATGGGTTGCCGTTATACTTGCTACCTATCTGTTCCTGAGTTTTATTCATTAATTATTATGGCTCGGGTACAGACTAAATTATTTCAACTGAATTTTATTAACGCTTTACAGCCCGGACCATCGCATTGACTAATGCGAAATAAAAGCAATAGAAATGTTTTTTCGTAGAGAATAACGGCTTCCCTGCCTCTCATCTATGGCTCAGGCCATGCCATTCTTCAATACCTTGCACATTTAAAATACTCACTAGCCAACTGATATAGATAAATAAGGAAAGCTGCCTATTCAGGTTTTAATTTTATCAGTCATAATTACCCACAGAAAATACTAGTTCGGGCGGTCAACACATTATTAGCCCGGCGTTTACCCGCAGAACCTGTATATGGGCATGTTTCAGTAAAAGCAGTAAATAAATGATAAACGTTAAAGCATCAATTAGTCTTGCTATTATAATTTTTACATTAAATGTTTATTCAGCATTTTTCGATTTAAAACAAACCACTGCTGTCTGTGTAAACACGCTTAGTTACAATTGCGAAGTGTCGGCCTCTTTTTATCTGGATAGATCTTCTTACCAGAACAACGAGCTCTCTACACCATCGACATTTTCACAAGAAAAAACAGGCATAAGTACTTTCTTTTTTAGAAACCCCATCGCAAATGAAAACCCGCTATATAAACACACTGCAGGAATAATCTGGATATTTGGACTCAGCATGATCA
>JBFHVK010000348.1:0-2988 GCA_041589615.1 Gammaproteobacteria bacterium
AATTTAAATTAAAACTACTCTCACAGGAGATTAAACAATGACTGAAGCAACTGCATTTCTGTATATCGCTGGCGCTTTAATGATGGGTCTGGGCGCACTGGGCGCTGCTGTAGGTATCGGTATCCTTGGTGGCCGTTTCCTTGAAGGTGCTGCACGTCAGCCTGAGCTGATCCCAATGCTGCGTACTCAGTTCTTCATCGTAATGGGTCTTGTTGACGCGGTTCCTATGATCGCTGTTGGTATCGCTCTGTACGTTCTGTTCGCGGTTGTCGGTGGTTAATCAAAACTAAACCTTTTTGATTACACTTTAACCACGAGGAATAAGCATGAACATCAATGCAACTCTGATCGGACAATCAATCGCGTTCTTCGTGTTTGTATGGTTCGTAATGAAGTATGTTTGGCCACCGCTGATGGCAGCGCTGGACGAGCGTAAAAAGACGATTGCCGATGGACTAGCTGCCGCAGAACGTGGCATGAAAGAGCAAGAGCTAGCTGAAAAAGCGGCTGAGAAGCATATCAAGGCAGCCAAAGATCAGGCGGCCGAGATTGTGACACAGGCGCAAAAGCGTGCATCTGAAATTGTTGAAGAAGCTAAAGATAATGCAAAAGAAGAAGCGGGTCGTGTTAAAGCGGCTGCTGACGCTGAGATTGAACAGGAAATCAATCGTGCTAAAGAGCATCTGAGACAACAGGTAGCAAGCGTAGCAATGGCTGGTGCTGCTAAAGTCCTGAACCGTGAAGTTGACGAAAAAGCGCATAGCGACATCGTTGACGACATGATCGCTCAGATATAGGTGAACGACCATGTCTGAATTCACAACTGCCGCCAGGCCTTATGCAAAAGCAGCTTTCCAGGTAGCGCAAGCTGAATCTAAGCAGGCTGAATGGTTAGATGCACTTATGTTGTTAGATGCAGTTATCTGCAATGACGACTTTGCGTCTGTAATTGATTCACCCAAAATGGGTGCTGCTGAAAAAGGCGATATCCTGATCGATATCTGCGCCGACAAGTTAAGCGACACGCAGAAAAACTTTGTTAAGGCGCTGGCTGAAAATGGCCGCCTGGTATTAGTACCGGAAATTGCCCACCTGTTTGAGGCTTTAAAAGCTGAAGCGGAAGGCACAGTAGAAGCAACGGCGACATCAGCTTATCCATTAAGCGATGCGCAAGTTAAATCAATGACCGAAGCTCTGAAGAAGAAATTAGGCTGCGAAGTAAGCTTAACGACTGAAATAGATGCGTCGTTAATCGGCGGCGTAGTTATTCGGGCTGGCGACTTAGTAATTGATGGTTCCACACAAGCCAAGATTGGGTCTCTAACCCAGGCTGTGTCCCATTAATTTGGGCCACTAGGCTTTGAACCATTAACGAGGATCAAAAGAATGCAACTGAATCCATCAGAAATCAGTGAACTGATTAAAAAACGTATAGAAAGCTTCGAGACGGTCGCAGAAGCCCGTACCGAAGGTACTATTGTAAGCCTGAACGACGGTATCGTTCGTATCCACGGTTTAACCGAAGCTATGCAGGGTGAGATGATCGAACTGCCTGGTGATACGTTCGCACTGGCACTTAACCTTGAGCGTGACTCAGTGGGTGCGGTAGTACTTGGTTCAGACAAACACCTGAAAGAAGGCGATATTGCCAAATGTACTGGCAAAATCCTTGAAGTACCAACAGGCGATGCACTGTTAGGTCGTGTAGTTGATTCACTGGGTAACCCAATCGACGGTAAAGGCCCAATCGAATCTACAACGTCTTCTCCAATCGAAAAAATTGCACCTGGCGTTATCGAACGTAAGTCAGTTGACCAGCCTGTTCAGACAGGTCTGAAATCAATCGACGCAATGGTGCCCATCGGTCGTGGCCAGCGTGAGCTGATCATCGGTGACCGTCAGACTGGTAAAACAGCTGTGGCACTGGATGCAATCATCAACCAGAAAGGCACAGGCGTTAAGTGTGTATACGTAGCGGTTGGCCAGAAAGCGTCTACTGTTGCGAACCTGGTTCGTAAACTGGAAGAGCACGATGCGATGGCACACACAATTGTTGTGGCAGCGACTGCATCTGATTCTGCAGCTATGCAATACATAGCTCCATACTCTGGTTGTGCGATGGGTGAGTTCTACCGTGATAGCGGTGAAGACGCACTGATCGTATATGATGACTTAACTAAACAGGCATGGGCCTACCGCCAGGTATCTCTGCTGTTACGTCGTCCACCAGGTCGTGAAGCATACCCAGGTGACGTTTTCTACTTACACTCACGTCTGTTAGAGCGTGCAGCACGTGTTAATGCTGAATACGTAGAAAAAGCAACCGGTGGCAAAGTTAAAGGTAAGACAGGTTCATTAACTGCATTACCAATTATCGAAACACAGGACGGTGACGTTTCTGCGTTCGTACCAACTAACGTTATTTCGATTACTGATGGACAGATCTTCCTTGAGTCAGATCTGTTCAACGCAGGTGTCCGTCCAGCGATTAACGCAGGTCTGTCGGTATCTCGTGTAGGTGGTGCAGCACAAACTAAAATCATCAAGAAGCTTGGTGGTGGTGTTCGTCTGGCACTGGCTCAGTATCGTGAACTGGCGGCATTCGCTCAGTTTGCATCGGATCTTGATGAAGCAACTCGTGCACAGCTATCACTAGGTGAGCGTGCTGTTGAACTTATGAAGCAGGCGCAATACTCACCAATGGGTGTTGCTGAAATGGGCTTCAGCCTGTTCGCAATGAACGAAGGCTACATGAATGATGTTGAAGTTAAGAAGATTCTTGATTTCGAATCAGCAATGTGGGCTTACGTTAAGAGCAACAACGCTGACCTGGTTGCCAAGATTGATGAAGCTGGTGACTACAACGATGACATCGCAGCAGAAATGAAAGCAGCGCTTGATGCGTTCAAAGCTAACGGTGTTTGGTAATCGGAGTTAGAGTATGTCCGGTGCAAAAGAAATACGCGGTAAAATAAAGAGTATTAAAAA
>JBFHVK010000349.1:0-2971 GCA_041589615.1 Gammaproteobacteria bacterium
CGTAGAACCCTCGCAACAGCGGATTCTACAGCAGAAGCCGAGCATACAGCCAGAAGACTAGCAGCAACTAAAGGGGTGTCCGTAGATGACTTCAATATTCGTGGAGACATTAACGAGCTTCGCCCTGACACTGACGCATATTGGGATATTCAATCGGCTAGTGGTCGTATTGCTCAGAGGCATCGTGGGAAGCGATTAGAGGACGCTAGTGGCCCTGTAACCGTTTCTAATACCCAACATATTGCCGACCCTATTGAATCGGCTGTACGGGCCGCTAGGAGCCTCTCAGGCCGTGTTGCTTCCCGAGACTTCCTTGAAATCTCCAAGCACCGAGCCACCCAACAGTATGGCCACTTGTTTGACCCCTCCCAAAAGAAGGCAGATCAAACCCCCTTGTGGCCCTCTGATTCTAATAGCCTTATGAATCCCGGCAACCAAACCAGTAAAGAAATTGCAGATGCACGTACAACAGTGGAGTATCTGAACTATCTGCAGTATGGGTATATTAACTCTGTAGATAATTTCTTTAAAGCGGGTATGAACTTCATTGGGGAGATGCTACATAAAGCAGGAATGAGCAAGGCTGAGAAAGCTGCACTTATGGCTGCTAATGTCAATCCTGCCAATATCGCCAAGACCACAGTCTTTCAGGCATTGATCGCCACTAACCCACTTAGGCAGGCACTATTGCAGGCTCACCAGATGATTAGAATTCTTGGATACAATCCTCAATATCTGGTCTCAGGTGGGTTAACTCGGGATGCTTTGAAGTATGGGGAAGCAATCCTTTCAGGCACTTCTAAGTTTTCTAAGGAAGACAAGGAACTGGTAGATTTCGTCAAGAAGAGCGGTATGCTTGACGCTGTTGACAGGCACAACCTCGTTAGAGGTGCATTGACGGATATGGTGGAGACTGCTAGCAGATCAGGCAAGGTGATTGGTAAAGCCTTAAGTGTCCCAAGAAGACTAGGCTTCGATGCTGGCGAACAGGCTAACATTATGTCCCACCTTCTCGCCGTGAGAGATCGCTATAGAAGGGCAGGTAAAGACCTGAACGATAAGGCAGTGAGAGACCAAGCCTATGCGGAGGCTCGCGCTATCTCCTATGATATGAACTTTGCAGGAGACCTACCTTACAATCAGAATTGGGCTTCTGTAGCTATGCAGTTCTTCCAAGTCCCACATAAGGCTATTACTTCTGTTACCTTCAATAGAAGGCTAACACCGCAGCAAAAGCTGCAGATGGCTTTGGCAGATGTGCTTATTTGGGGTGTTCCGGGTGGAACCATGATCGCCAATCTGATAGGTGAGGATGCCCTGCCAGAAGACCCAACCGTAAGGGAAGGTGTTCTGTTTGGCTTAGAGAGTGTAATCATGAACAGGGTTTTCTCTAGCCTAGCGGGTAGAGAGGTTAATATCGATTTCAGCTCTCTTTCACCTTACGGTATTGAGGGATGGGCTCATCTGTTTACCGGAATGCTTTCAGGTGGTATTACTGAAATCATGAACAACAGCCCCTCTGCTACGATCTTCTGGAAAGAAGGAAGCCGTATGAGAGAGGCTATCGGGAGACTAGCAAGATATACAGGTGTTCTTGATCCCTATGAGGGACATTCTCCTGAAGACATCACTAGTGTTCTGATGGGCGTTCTTGAGATTTCTTCTGGATGGAGCAATGCTATGAAGGCACAGCTTATCCTGAATACAGGAAAGCTTCAGAACAAGCAGGGTGTTGTTCTCTCTCAGGATGCAGGTTGGCTAGAAGCCACAGCTAAGATGTTTGGCTTCTCCACTCAAGATGAGGTACTTCTGTATGCTGCCAGTAAAGAGCTATCCGCAGGGAAGAAAGCCCACAGGGAAGATATTGAAAAAGTAGTGAAGTCTTATATGGGTGTTCTTGCTAGAACTGAGAAGCTCAACAACATGGATGACGAGTATGTTATCAAGGTGTTGGGGGCCATTAAAACTCTGTTTAAGGATGACCCTGTTGGGATGGAGATTGCTCACAACTATCTGCAGAAAAACATGACCTCCTTGAAGGACAGTGTTATTCGCAGGGGTCTCGATTATGCGAACATCAAGGGCGCTAGCGATACAATGAACAACTTCAGAAATCTAAAACTTCTGAAGGACGAGGATTTGGAAAAGGCTCAACGCCTAATGGATGATGCACAAAGAAACTTTGAGGAAGAATAATGGCGGAGTTTTCAGCTAATCTCTCCGCCCCACAAGCTGCTGGTGCAGGGGTTATCGCCCCTGTCCGGCAGATGGATGTGGGGGATGTTGGAGGGGCTTTAATTAATGTCGCAGGTAATCTAGCCACTTTGTTTGTGGCTAATCAGGTTGAGCGCGAGAATAAGCAGCGGGCGGATGCTGCAGCACAAGTTGTAGCAGACTTCACAAGAGAGCAGAATGCTCTTGCTGATGCTGTCAGTCAGGGAACAATGACGAAGGCCGCTGCGGCTGCCCGCGCTCGCGCCACCTTCTCTAAATATACAACTAACTATTCGGGATTGACTGAAGAATTCTCTAAGATCAATAAGTCGCTATTCGAGCACGGTGATCTTGGGGAAGCAAAAGAAGAGGAACAATCTCTTCAGGATATGTTTAGGCAAGAGAGGAAGGACATGCTCGCTAGAGGGTATGTCATGCCTGAAAGTGCCTCTGGTAGATTCACAGAGGCTCAGATTGAAGCCTTTAGGGCTTCTCGATGGGCAGACTCTCAGTTTGAGAGGGTTGTAGCTAGGAACAGTGAGGACAGAAGCCAAACTGCAGAAGAGAGAGCAAGCTTCGTATTCGAGAATAAGCAGCGAATCAATACTGTTGTTTCTGAACTGGCAGGGGCACATCTCCGATCTTCTCAAGAACTTATCAGAGACGCCAGAGCTAGAATTCAGTCGGGAGAAGACCCGATTGCAGTGCAAGCAGATATTCGTATGCACTTCTCTAACATTCAAGGGGCCTTAAACGC
>JBFHVK010000350.1:0-2969 GCA_041589615.1 Gammaproteobacteria bacterium
ATAGAACATGCTGCTGACGATTCTGTTTTTAAAACTATTAATGGTAAGCCCAGGCCTTTAAGGGCAGCTCGTGGTGTAGCACCAGTTGAGTTCAAACTGCCATTTGAATTGCCTCAACCGGTACTTGCAGTTGGCGCGCAAATGAAAAATACATTTACTCTGGCCTGGTCAGATCGTGCTGTAATGTCACCGCATATGGGTGATATGCATTCACCTGCCAGCTTTGCATTATTTGAAAAAACACTGAATGATTTTCAGCAACTTTATAATATAGAAATCAATGTTATGATCCGGGATGCACATCCTGGATATGCCCTGAGTCGTTGGGTTCAGCAACAGGAATTAATGGTTCACAGTGTATATCATCATCATGCACATGCAGCGTCAGCCTGGTATGAATGCAATACGCATGACGATATTATCTGCTTTTGCTGGGATGGGCTTGGCTATGGAGAAGATACTACCCTCTGGGGCGGAGAAGCCTTTATTGGCAAACCCGCCAACTGGAAACGTGTTGCCAGTTTGAGGTCGTTTCACCTGGCTGGTGGTGACCAGGTGGCTTACCAGCCATGGCGATCTGCTGCGGCATTATGCTGGGAGGCGGGTCTTGAGTATCCGGATATACCCCTGACTGACCCATTAATTAAACAGGCCTGGCATAAAAAAATAAATACACAACAGACAAGTTCTATGGGACGTTTATTTGATGCGATGGCTGCTCTGTCTGGCGTATCAGAAAGCAGTAGCTATGATGCCGAGGCTCCGATGCGGCTGGAAGCACTCTGTAATTCTGTTGAAAACGCGATAAGCTTACCAATGTATATGGATAAGGAAATTCTACGCGCAGACTGGCAACCTTTGATTCAGGTGATGCAGGATAACAAACTGTCTCAGCAACAACGTAGTAACCTGTTTCATGGAACGATACTTGAACTAATGGTGCAACAGGCAATCTCCATACGTCAGCAGCACAATATAAATAAACTAAGTTTTAGTGGTGGTGTGTTCCAGAACAGGATTCTTACCGAGTCGGCTATTTCAAGATTACAACATGAAGGCTTTGATGTGTGCCTGGCAGAAAAAATCCCGTTAAACGATGCAGGAATTAGTATTGGCCAGGTCATTGAATATGGTTTCTCATTGGCTAAAAACTAACAACTAAAATTAATCAGCAGAGCATTAAATGCAGCATACTCACATATCACTTTCTCATGGTAATGGCGGTCGCTATATGCGACAGCTCATAGAGCAGGTGTTCGCAAGGCATCTTGCAAATCCGTCTCTTGATATACAGTCAGATGCTGTAGCTCTTAATTTACCTGCAGATGAAATAATGATGACGACGGATGGATTTATTGTGCAGCCACTGGAGTTTCCCGGTGGTGATATCGGTTCACTGGCAGTGCATGGTACCTGTAATGACCTCGCCGTTGCCGGAGCGAAGCCATATTTTCTCAGCCTTAATGTATTTATTGAAGAGGGGCTGGAAATACAGCTGCTGGAGCGTATTGTTAAATCAATTGCAAAAGCTGCTAAAGAGATAAATGTTAGCGTAGTCGCTGGAGATACAAAAGTAGTTCCGAGGGGAGAGGGAGGAGGTTTGTATTTGTCTACGACGGGTATAGGTGTGCGTATGAAAAAATTAAGCCTGCTGGATATTCAGGATGGAGATGCGATTGTTGTTAGCGGTCCAATTGGAGATCACGGAATTGCAGTAATGCTAGCCCAGCAGGAGTTTGGTTTGCGAGGTGAAATAGTATCAGATGCTGCGCATGTGTTGCCCCTGACTCAAATAGCACAGAAATTTAGTGGTCTGCGATTTATGCGTGATCCTACTCGGGGTGGGCTGGCGACAGTCTGTACTGAAATACAGTTTGCTACATCACTGGGCGTGAGATTATTAGAAGCACAGTTACCAGTTCGGGATGCTGTTCAGTCGGTATGTGACATGCTGGGGTATGATCCCTTATATCTTGCCTGCGAAGGACGTGTAGTTGCAGTTATTGAGAATGATCAGGCTAGTGAGCTGTTAGCTGAATGGAAAGCAATAGAGCAGGGCAAAGATGCCAGGATTATTGGCCGCATTGATAATTCTTCGCAAAGTGTTGTTTTGCAAACTCTTATTGGTGGCGAGCGTTTTATTGAAGAACTGGAAGACGACCCTCTGCCGAGAATCTGTTAGTGAATTCTCATTAATATACTGTCAGCAGTCAAATTGATACATTGTTGTTTGATAATCATTCAGACGTTATACTGTGTTACGTAATTTATATCAGCCAGGTCCGCAATTTAATTATATTATTAAATATAAAATTAATAATAATTTATTCAAATATAATTTATATAGTGCTGTTACTGTTCCGTTATCCGTTTTTAAATTTTGTTTTGTACTGCTGTTCCTTAAATCCAAATGATAAATCCATCAGGAGTGTATTATGAGTGAAGCAAGTAATGAAATGTCAGATAAAGCTGTCAATGGTATTGGTGAAATATGTGTTACCTGTGTCGCAATTGGTGTTGTAGCAATTGCCGTTATATCACTGGCCGTACTGATCTGGACGCAATTTATATAAGTAGATAATCACCTGTGCCAGATGCAAAAGAGCCTGCTTGAATGCAGGCTTTTTTATTGAATATTAATAATATTATTCTTGAATTACTAATGAATTGAAAATCTGTATTAAGTATATTGACTTTAGAATACACAGGCACATTCTTTAATTTCTGCCAGGAGTATCGCAGACCGTAGTCTGGGGGTTTAGCTTTCCAGCATTTTGTCCGGTTAATATTGTCCGGAACTACAGATTACATAGGTGCGGGACTGGTCATTAACCAGGCAGGCTCCAATCAACGTGCTGGCTCTGTTAGCTTGTCAGGAGTCGGCAATATTTCCAGGTTAGTCATCGAGCCAGGCACGAATCAGGCACTCATACTTGATAACCTTGATTTTCGACCTGTGCCTTTGCCGG
>JBFHVK010000351.1:0-2968 GCA_041589615.1 Gammaproteobacteria bacterium
AGACTTTCACCGAGGGCATCAGCAAGATTACCCGTGAAGATGTCGAGTTCGCTGAAGAGTTAGGCTATCGTATCAAGCACCTGGGCATTGCACGACGTACCGATAAGGGCATTGAAATGCGTGTTCACCCGACACTGATTCCAGAGCGACGCCTGATAGCGAATGTAGATGGTGTTATGAATGCCGTGCTGGTGCAGGCTGATGCCGTTGGCCCAACTCTGTATTACGGTGCTGGCGCTGGAGCTGAGCCGACAGCTTCTGCCGTCGTTGCTGATCTGGTGGATGTGGCACGCTCGATGGATTCAGATGTGGATCATCGTGTTGCTATGCTGGGTTTCCAGCCCGGGTCGATTGAAGATATTCCTGTCGTTGCCCAGGATGAGTTTGAAACATCCTATTATATCCGCATGCTGGCAGATGATCGTCCGGGTGTACTGGCCGATGTGACACGTATCTTTGCTGATAATCATATTTCAATTGAGGCGGTAATACAGAAAGAGCCTCAGCCAGGTCAGACACGCGCTTGCCTGATTATGCTGACTTCATGTATTCCGGAGAAGAATATGATGCAGGCACTTTCAAAAATCGAGTCACTGGATTCGATCGAGGGAGATGTTACCAAGATACGTCTGGAGCACCTCGGCTAGGGCTGTTCAGTCATAAACTGTGAGAAAGATTCGCTCCAGTTAACCGGCATCTCAACAGGTGTCGATTGCTGGAGCGTTTTTATATAGTCATTTCGCGGGATCATAACTGCTCCCAGTCTTTCGAGGTGCTCTGTATAGACCTGTGAATCAATAAGTTGAAAACCCTTTGCCGACAGAAAGTGGCATAAATGGAACAGGGCAATCTTTGATGCATCGCTTTCAAGGCTAAACATCGATTCACCACAAAATACCGCTCCGCTGTGTACGCCATATAGCCCGCCCACGAGTTTACTTCCATGCCAGCACTCAACGCTATGTGCATGCCCCATTTGATGAAGCCTGTTGTATGCTTCATCCATTTCGCCTGAAATCCAGGTGCCGTCCTGGCCCTTACGTGGACGCTGCGAACATTGTCCGATCACTCGTGAAAATGCTTCGTCCATAGTGATTTTGAAAGGCCTGTTACGGATGCTCTTTGACAGGCTACGGCTAACCTTTAACTGTTCCGGATACAGTACGAATCTTGGATCTGGTGACCACCAGAGTATGGGTTCTCCGGGGCTGTACCATGGAAAAATACCCTGTCGATAGGCTTTAAGCAGCCGCTCCGGAGCTAGATCACCACCTGCAGCGAGTAATCCATCCGGTTCACGCATAGCCAGCTCAACCGGTGGGAAGTCGGAAGAAGCATTATTATCTAGCCAATGTAGTGAGATCATTAGCGAAGTGTATGAGAACTGCTAAACTCAAACAATAACAATGAAATAAATGGTTCTTTTTATATGCAAAAGTCACTGGGAGACCTCTATGTATTGATGGTCGAGCCATCGAAGGCACAGGCTAAATACATACACAGGGAATTGAAAGAAGCGGGCATTATCCATTTTGATATTGCCATTGACGGTGCATCGGCACTTGAAAAAATGCGTATCAATCATCCAGATCTGGTTATAAGTACCATGTATCTTCCCGATATGACCGGCTCCGATCTGGTGCATAGCATGCGAGAAGATGAAGAGCTGGAGAGTGTCGCATTTATGCTGATCTCCAGCGAAACAGGCTTCGAGTATATCGACCCAATACGACAGGCCGGTGTGACCGCAATACTGCCCAAGCCCTTCGAATCATCACAGCTCAAGCGCGGTCTCTATAACACGCTGGATATCCTCAATCCAGAAAGCATTGTGCTGGGTGATTTTAATATCGAAGATCTGAAAATCCTGATTGTTGATGATAGTAAGATGGCGAGGAATCATATTAAGCGGGTACTCACGGGCCTGGGTATCCAGCATATTGTTGAAGCTGATGACGGTGCGACTGCGGTACCAGTACTTCGAGAACAGTTCTTCGATTTTATTGTGACTGATTATAATATGCCGCAAATGGATGGAAAGGAACTGCTGGAATATGTTCGTAGAGATAGCAACCAGAGATCAATACCAGTGTTAATGGTCACTTCGGAAAACAATAAGAATAATTTGCAGGCAGTAGAACAGGCAGGGGTGTCAGGCATATGTGATAAACCATTCGACGCCGATACGGTGCGCGATATGATTCATATGATGATGGCCGACGTCTAAGATTATTAATGTTTGTCACTAACTGTTTGATGGTTCTTCTGATAACAGCATAAAGACAATGTTCGATTTATCCTGGTCGGCTTCTCAGCTGACATTATTCTACCTGTAAACCCACGTGCTTAGTATTTATTACATTCTGGGTATGTTCATTGCTGAAATATATCACTAAGATGAGATGACTCTGGCTGAAGATTCTAATCATTCATGTACAAGCACATAAAACACTCTGGCCGCTGGCTAATTTCACATAAAGACTGGAAGGCACACCTGACATTTATGCTGGGTGGTGCAATTGTGGGCCTGGTGGCGGTATTTATGGCGGTATCCAGCGAATGGGCTAATCATATGTTTTTCTCCATGGTTGAGAAAAACAGCTATCTGCCATTCATTGTTTCTCCTCTGGGACTGGTACTGATTGTTTATCTAACACGAAAGTTTTTCCCTGGCGCGGAAGGCAGTGGTATTCCCCAGGTAGTAGCAACACTGGAACTTGGTCACGAAAAAGAACGCAGCGCTTTACTCACACTTCGAATCGCTTTTGGCAAGGTGCTGCTCTGCATTATGGGGCTTTTTAGTGGTGCCTCAATTGGCAGGGAAGGACCAACCGTACACGTGGGTGCTGCAATTATGTTTTCGTTACGGCATTTTGTACGCTTTCGTCTATATGATATGGAGCGGGTTTTAATTATCGCGGGTGGTGCAGCCGGTGTTGCTGCAGCATTTAATACACCCCTTGCCGGA
>JBFHVK010000352.1:0-2957 GCA_041589615.1 Gammaproteobacteria bacterium
CGAAAAACGGAATAGACGATTGAGCGCTGATGCTGTTAAACATCGTCACGCGGTCGAGGCGCATCAAGCCAAATTGGCAGCAAAACGGGATAACCTGGACATTCTTGATCCTGGTACTTTTGAATCGATTTTTTGCAGTTTAGAGGGGTGAGTTATGACCAAACAAGAGTTCGCGATTATTTCGTCCGTTTCTGTTTCGTTGTTCGGCGCATACATTGCACTGCTTCTGGTTTGGGCGGGTGCGTTATGAAAAAGCGCAACAAGAAGTATAACCCGTTAAAGCAACCGATGAAGATTGCCAAGTACAAGCTGGAAGGATTGATGATCACGCTCAATCGCAACGTTAATGTTGATAAATGCGTTGTGATGTCGGTTGATGAAACCAAGGTTTATGATCCGTTACCCCAAGGGATTTACAACGCCATCGGCTTGGTTCGTCATAAATGGCACCTGTATTTAGCGTGTGTCCGGCGCGAACGTAACGGAAAAG
Source organism: Gammaproteobacteria bacterium (assembly GCA_041589615.1). Classification (GTDB taxonomy): domain Bacteria; phylum Pseudomonadota; class Gammaproteobacteria; order SZUA-229; family SZUA-229; genus SZUA-229. Next base: position 491 of record JBFHVK010000352.1, read on the forward strand.
AAGGTATTGTGGTGTGGGAAGTGCCTGCACCGTTTGAGGTGTTCCATACCGAGATTAACGACAGTCTGGCGTCAACGCATAAAGATATGCTGGATAGAGAGACAGCGCTTGGCAATGAGGTGCTTAACGTTGGCTGGATTGCGACGACTGTGCCGCTGGCTGGTGGTACTGACGAAGCTGAACGACTATTGAGTGAAGTAGTGGGGTTGTGAAGAAACTTAGGATTTACGTAAAAGAAACGATTCGGCATGCAGTGACTCTTGATAGCAATGATTTTGATCTTGATGAGGTTAAATCAGAATTGGATGGGGAACATGGTGATTATTATGCTGGTGATTTTTGCAGTAGAAGTACCATGGAGGATGGTGAATGGGAGTTAGAGGATTACGAGATAATTGGCGAGGAGCAAGCAAATGGAAGTAACGATTGATATTGATGAAAGTTTGGTGCCGGAAGGGTATGAGGTGGTGGCTTATCGCAGGCCGAAAATCGGAGAATGTTATATAACCGGTATTCCTAATTACGATCATCATGGTCTGTTTAAATCAGATGGAAATCAAGAAGTAGCTAACTTGATCCTCAAAAAGAAACGCTGGCGTGCCGGTATTGGTGGGGCTTACGAATATATTGATTCGACCGGAAGGGTCGCCACTTCTGTTGAGCGAAAAACTGGTGTGGACGATAGGCGTTATGAGCAGGGTAACTATTATATCCCTGATTCCAGTGAAGCCGAAAAAGCCGCCAGGCGCGTGCGCGCTGCGTATGTTGGGGAGGGTGAGTGATGTACAAGTACGGCAAAACATCAAGCGATAGACTGGCTACGTGCCATCCTGACTCGCAAAAGATTTTTAACGTTGCGATTAAGTACATGGATATTTCAATTCTCTGCGGGCATCGAACTGAAGATGAGCAGTGGTCGGCGTTTAGAGCTGGTGTTACCAAGGTTATCTGGCCTAATTCTAAGCATAATTCTATGCCAAGTATGGCTACGGATGCGGCCCCATTCCCGATTGACTGGGATGATCATAAGCGGTTCGCCGTAATGGCTGGGCGATTGTTTCAAATTGCTGATGAGCTGTATGACTCCGGCGAAATCACGCATAAGCTAAGATGGGGCGGGGATTGGGATAAAGATGGATCGACTACTGATCAGTCGTTTAATGATCTTCCGCATTTTGAACTTTATAGGCCGGAGGTATGAGTAATGGCATTCCTTGAAAAACTAATTGGCGGAAGCGCTGCGCAGCCTATTGAAGCAATTGGCAATGTGTTTGATAAGCTGTTTACGTCAGACGAGGAACGTGCTCAGGCTGATGCTGTTCTTGCCAAGATGGCTCAAGAGCCGCACTTACTGCAAGCTGAGATTAACAAGATTGAGGCTAGTCATAGAAGCGTGTTCGTAGCTGGATGGAGACCTCTGCTCGGTTACGTGTGCGGGATTGGATTGGGGTTTGCTTATGTAATAAATCCTATAATCCAATGGCTAATTGGATTGCCCGGGCCAGATTTACCCATGGATCATATGAGCGAGTTAGTTATGGCTCTTCTTGGGCTAGGAGGACTTAGAACTCTAGAAAAAGTAAAGGGGGTTGCTAAATAATCATTACACCCTATAATGGATGCAGATGTGCTATAGGGTGTAATCAATGAAAAATTGCATAAAGTGCGGATGTGAATTAAATTCTGAAACGACGACTTGGTATAGGCAAAAGAATTACATTCATAAGTGTAATGACTGTATAAGAAAGGAGAAAAAAGAATGGGCAAAAAATAATTACAGCTCATACACTGCTAGAAGATCAAAAAAAAGTAGAGAGAAATCAAGAAAAGAAAATCCGAAAAGATATAGCTGTATTCAAATGAAGGCTAGTGCCAAAAAGAGAGCTAAGTCTTTGGGGTTGGATTATGATTTAACATTGGATTTTATGATGTCAATGGCGGTTGATTGTTGTCCTATTTTAGGTTTAGAGCTTTCCTATGGCGGAGGAAAAAAATCAAATAGATCGCCATCCTTGGATAGAAAAGATTCAACAAAGGGGTATACAGTTGATAATGTTTGGATTGTTTCTAATCTGGCTAATTGTATGAAAAGTAACGCATCTCATGAAGAAATTTATAAATTTTCAGAGTGGGGTCTTAGGACGTTTGAAAAAATCAAAGGCAGGGCTAAATAATGGAAACAGCAGTAATCGGAGTATTTTTAGCAGCGTACTGGGTATTGGGTGATTTATTTGCGCCGGAGATGTGTTACACGCAGATTCGCGAAGAGCCGGTTGTATGGCGGTGGGTTGAGTGTGATTCGATTGACTTGACGGTTGTTGAGGATCAAAACTAATGGAGCAAGCCTATGCCGCAACATTTCTTGTTTTGCTGTTAATCTGGCTATGCGCTAGAATCCTGAATTCAATTGACGATGAAAATAAGGCTATGCAATGGCAACTAAAACAAAAGGAAATAAACCAGCTGC
>JBFHVK010000353.1:0-2954 GCA_041589615.1 Gammaproteobacteria bacterium
CAGATTCCAACAGAAAATACGGCGGGTGAGAAAGAGTTTGGTGTGCCTAATGGTGATGTGACTGAGCAGAAGGCCAAGATCTACCCTATGAAGGAACATCGTTCTATTTCTGCTCAGCATGATGCATCGGGTGAAATGATTCCTCATTCAACCTTCAAGTTCTTTACTACCAGTAGTTTTGATGTAGCCGTTCAGGAGGGTATGCAGCGTGAAGGTATGCAGGGTAGCTATTCACTCACACCGGTTCATACCTACCAGACGATAAATCATGGTGTTGAAGATGATAGTAATGCTCTTGAATGCAATGATTGTCATGGTGGAGTTAATGGTGAACCTGGGCGTTCGCGTATGAATCTTCAACAAGACCTGGGGTATGAGCTTAAGGCAAGTCCAGATCAGCTATGTACAGAATGTCATAAGAAGAAAGAGTCTAAAAGCTTCAGTGTTATTCATAAAAAGCATGTAGAAGATAAGAAGATAGATTGTGGTCTGTGTCATAACTTTAGCCGACCTGAACGAGGTCTAATTACGACTATATCCTCATTTAAGGATTAACCAGGTAATGCTAATAGTAGTGACTGATGCCGGGGGAAACACTATATTCCCCCGGTGCTTTTTATAGAACAGGTGAATTATTTCTGGAAGTCAGTATCAATCAGAGGTCAGGCACAACATGTAGCTATGCAACAATCCGACTTTTCTGGATATCTAAGCCTGATCATCTGGTTGATCAAATTTGAAACTGGGTATATCGGCTTTACCAATAAAACCTAATACAATGCCTATACAGACAAAGAAAAACATTGTAGCTGCAAGGCTTGCAGTTACTGGATCATTTTTATCTACAACCTGGGGTTGAAGATACAGCACTACGCCTGTGGCTATTGCCAAGAGAAAACAGACAATACCTGATGCGTATGATATTTTCTGTAATGGACCTTTCTTTTTTGACATGATGTTAAGCTCCTGGTTTTATTCGTTGTGTAATATTTTTTTACGTAATTCATACAGTGTTCGATGAGTATTGTGGCAACGTGAGCAAACGTTAACACCGACGGTTCCCATTATCTGTTTACTCTCTTTAATTTGATTCTTCTGGATATGCTTTTTAAGTGTAATAAAGTATTTTTGAGTTGCTTCGCCAAGTATACGTTCTTCAGGATAGGGGTCGTCTTTATGACAACTATTGCAACTTTGTCCAAGTTTCTGAAGATGTGATACAAGATTATCTGTGGCCTGTAGTGCACGATCAGTCTGGTCATCGTCAAGGGCAATCAGTATTTCATTCACTGACCTGGATAAGCTTGCCATGTTTTTATCCAGATCATGTTTCTGGCCTTGCTCATCAATAATTTCAATCTCATCATATAGTGGAGTTCTATAGAGCATAGTAACCAGTGGCTGGTAATCATCATGGCAGTCGTTACAGGTTCGACGAATTGAATTAAGGGTTTTGTTAATATTGTCAGTGTCTTCCTGCTGAACAAATGATGCTAATTCAGTAATGAGTTCGGGTTTTATCCTGTTTTTCCATTCAGGTACCATTTCACCCATTTTGTTGTAATTATTGTCAAATCGCCCTAGCCATTTGTGTATGCGGGGATAATCACCAGCTTTTGAGTAATCATGTATAGCCTGCATTTCACGACGAAGTTTAAACATGGTGTGAAGCCAGACCTGGCGTTTATTGGCCGGTTTATACCATTTCTGCAGTGACTCTGGGGGCTTTTCAAGCGCTATATAATCGCTGGCAAAACTTAGCTGGCTGTATAATATCAGCGGTAAGGCTAAGAGGGCTGATCGAATTATCATGACAATAGCGGCTTATGGTTAAAGCTATATTATTCCAGCCGACCAAGGTGCCTGAAATGATAATAGTCAAATAGCTTGTTGATCTGTATCAACTAATTTAAGAGTGTCATATATACTAAGGTCAGATCCATATCTGAAATCATCAGAAACTCTCAGTTACATCTCTGGATGAATTCATCCTTATGTATGTATCATGCTTATTATCTGGCTCTGTTTTATAATGGGGTCGTATAAAGAAGGGTGCGAGCTGTTAAACTGGCAAGTTTTATAATTGTTATCAGAAATGTAAGACCTGCATGAGGATTAATTATGAATCGCTTAGCCATTATTTACCTTATATCAATTTCAACTGTATTCAGTTCGCAAGTGCTAGCAAAGGATACGGTTAAAATAACGCCACTGGGAAGTCATGATGGTGAGTTTTGTAGTCGAGATCGTGCACTTATCTTTGAAGATCCAGATGGGACTCGTATTCTTTACGATGTTGGGCGTACAGTAGCCGGGCCTGATGATCCTCGGCTTGGTAAGCTTGATGCTATCCTGGTAAGCCATATGCATGGTGATCATGTGGGTAACCAGCATATTAAATCGATAAATGATGGAAGCTGTAATAATCCAGTTACTCCCGTCAATGCTCTACCGAATACCAGTACCGTGAACATAGCTATGGCGAAAAAGGCCAGAATTATCACGGGTAGTGAAATGCCCAGGTTTTTTGCCAGCAAACTTAAGTCTCTAGGAGGTGATCCTTCCATGTCTCAGCTGGTGCGCTTTGGCGCATCACTCAAGCTAAATGGTGTAAGTATTACAAGCGTACCCGCGGTGCACTCAAATGGGATATCACCCGAGATGATAGGCGGGCAGCTGGGTGATCTTCTGCATGCATCAGGTTTGACTGCCTATGCCGGCCCGCCTACCGGTTTTGTTCTGACATTTTCGAATGGCCTGGTCGTATACCTGTCTGGTGATACCGGCATTACAGCTGAGCAGGAGAGTGTGGTGAATGATTACTACAAGGCAAAACTTGCGGTCATCAACATCGGTGATGTTTATACCACTGGACCGGAAGAGGCTGCATACGTCATTAATGAAATGGTTGAGCCTGAAGCGGTCATTGCTTCTCATGCCAACGAAGCTGCAAC
>JBFHVK010000354.1:0-2948 GCA_041589615.1 Gammaproteobacteria bacterium
CTTATCCAGTATAAAAATTCACGAAGTCGTGCGCTCAGGCGCAATTGGTATATCAAGTGGCGACAATATTCTCGCCAGTTAACGCATTAATTAATTTGAGAGCAAACCTATGAGCTTAAATATCTACTACGACAAAGATTGTAATCTTTCGTTAATCAAAGACAAAAAAGTAACCATCGTTGGTTATGGTTCACAGGGCCATGCACATGCGCTTAACCTGAAAGATTCCGGTGTTGATGTAACCGTTGCACTGCGTCCAGGTTCCAGCTCTGCGGTTAAGGCCGAAAATGAAGGTTTAAGTGTAAGCAGCATACCTGAAGCGGTTGCAGCGGCAGATGTTGTGATGATACTTGCACCTGATGAAATTCAGTCTGCATTGTACAAGGCAGAAATCGAGCCTAACCTGAAGCAGGGTGCAACACTGGCATTCGCACACGGTTTTGCAATTCACTATAACCAGATCGTGCCGCGCGCTGATCTCGATGTCATCATGATAGCGCCTAAAGCACCTGGCCACACAGTTCGTAGCGAATTTGTACGTGGCGGTGGTGTACCTGACCTGATTGCGATTTATCAGGATGCATCCGGTAAGGCTAAAGACCTGGCGCTGTCTTACGCCTCAGGTGTGGGTGGTGGCCGTACGGCAATCATCGAAACAACTTTCAAAGATGAAACAGAAACTGACCTGTTCGGTGAGCAGGCAGTACTTTGTGGTGGTGCAGTTGAGCTGGTTAAGATGGGCTTCGAAACACTGACTGAAGCGGGTTATGCACCAGAGATGGCTTACTTCGAATGTTTACACGAACTGAAACTGATTGTTGACCTGATGTTCGAAGGCGGTATCGCTAACATGAACTACTCTATTTCGAACAATGCAGAGTACGGTGAATATGTTACAGGTGAGCGTGTTATTAACGAGGAAAGCCGCAAGGCAATGCGCCAGGCTCTGAAAGATATTCAGGATGGCGAGTATGCGAAGAAATTCATTCTCGAAGGTATGACAAACTACCCTGAAATGACAGCGCGTCGTCGTAACAATGCTGCACACCCGATTGAAGTTGTGGGTGGCAAGCTGCGCGAAATGATGCCATGGATCAAGGCTAACCAGATTGTTGATAAAACCAAGAACTAATCTGGCTATACAGGGTAAACACTAAAGGGGCGTTATGCCCCTTTATTGTTTTTAGCGGGATGGATAAGGTCTCGCGATCTGGTTCAGCAATGATTTGCAGTGAAGTGGGCCGGATTTAAAACTCACATGGGGAGCGGTTAATTCTTTATGTGTGGTTTAATGAGCGCTAGAATTCAGTATGTAGTTACTACTCGGGCTCCACAGATTGTTGTGGCAGGAATAAAACGAAAAGACAGTTATCCGTATGGAAGAACATAAACAAGTTAGATATCGTCGTCGAGGCATTTACCTGCTTCCTAATATATTCACTACTGCAGCAATGTTTGCCGGTTTCTATGCCATTGTCGCATCGATGAACGGGCATTTTGAAAAAGCCGCCATAGCGATTTTTATCGCCATGATACTGGATGGAGTTGATGGTCGCGTGGCACGCATGACCAATACACAGAGTGATTTTGGCGCCCAGTTTGACAGTCTTTCCGATATGGTGTCATTTGGTATTGCGCCTGCGCTGGTGATGTATCAGTGGTCTCTGGCATCCATGGTAGACATGGGCTGGCAGTGGGGTCGAATAGGCTGGCTGGCTGCTTTTGTTTATACGGCCTGTGCGGCGATGCGACTCGCCCGTTTCAACACCAAGGTGGGTACGGCTGACAAGCGTTATTTCCAGGGCTTACCCAGTCCATCCGCTGCGGCGGTTATTGCCGGTGTCGTATGGGTGGGTGTCGATAATGGCCTTAGTGGTGCGGATGCGGCTATCTATGCGGCAGTGCTAACGATTCTGGTGGGGCTGCTGATGGTAAGCAATATCCTCTATTACAGCTTTAAGGAATTGCATTTCAAGCAAAGACTACCGATTTTCTCTATCCTGATTGTCGTGCTGGTACTGGCACTGGCTGCTCTGGATACCTCCAAGCTGCTGTTGTTTGTGTTTGGTGTGTATACACTGTCAGGGCCATTTTTCAGTGTCTTCAGGAAGTTACGTAAGCTGGGAAAGAAAACGACACCAGCTGAATAAAAAACTTGGCAAAATTACTGGAAATCGCTATAGTTTTGGCAGTAGAAACCCATTATTAAGAATGATGAATCAAAACAGAGTAAACAACGTGTCCCTGCCTGTTTCGCGCAATGAAGTTGCGGGAAATGCTCTGTCCTGCCTGTTTCTACTTCCTCTATATGTGTTTTCGCTGCTTCTGCCGTAAGGCAGTTAACAAGTTCTGGCGAGGCGAAATACGCAATCAAACTATATATTTACACTGATTTGCAGGACAGATGCGGAATCTAGACTATGAGCAAAGACAAATTAATAATTTTTGATACAACCTTGCGCGACGGTGAGCAGAGCCCCGGCGCATCTATGACCAAAGACGAGAAAGTGCATATTGCCAGGGCACTGGAGCGCATGAAGGTCGACATTATCGAAGCCGGTTTCCCGATTGCTTCCGAGGGTGACTTCGAGGCGGTACAGGCCGTTGCTGCAGCGGTAAAAGACAGCACGATTTGTGGACTGTCACGAGCTCTCGAACGGGATATTAGCCGTGCGGGTGAGGCCCTGAAAAAGGCAAACTCCTCACGCATACACACGTTTATCGCGACTTCGCCAATCCACATGAAAATGAAGCTGCGCATGCAGCCGGATGATGTGCTGAAACAGGCGGTTGACGCGATCAAAATCGCGAGTCGTTATACTGACAATATAGAGTTCTCACCAGAAGATGCCGGGCGCTCCGAGCTGGATTTCCTCTGCCGGATTATCGAGGCGGTAATCGATGCGGGTGCGACGACGATCAATATTCCCGATACCGTGGGATACAAC
>JBFHVK010000355.1:0-2939 GCA_041589615.1 Gammaproteobacteria bacterium
ATAAACTTAATTTATAAATAAATGAAGCAAAATCAACACCATGACTGATAAAAGCAAAGCAGATGAGCCACGTAAGAGCAGAAATCAGGGTACGGGTTTTATTAATGTAATGAAAAGCACGGTCGCCGCCGCCTGTGGGATTCAGAGCAACGCCAACCGGCAACGGGATTTTAGCCAGGGAAAACCATCAGCATTTATTCTCGCAGGTATAATATTTGTCATCGTCTTTATCCTGCTCATGTACGGCATTGTTCAGGCCGTGCTTTCACTCGCAGCATGACAAGCTAGAGAACAACAGCATCTAGCCAATCCTGGAAACCTTTAAAAGCTTGTTAATATCCTTCAGGATCAACTTGGGATTTAGTGCTTCAGGGAAGCGCATCATAATATTTCCCAGAGGATCCATCAGGTAGATATATTGACCTTGCTGGAAATTTATATTCTGCTCAGGTTTCGATGGTAGTGATTCAGCCGTAACATATGTACGCACTGCATTTTCATGTTCAGTACTTATATGTTTAGCAAAATCATCTACCGGTGATTCAAGGTGAACAATAACATGCTCAACTCGACTCTGGTTCTTACCCAGTGCTTTATTAATCTGGCGTACATTAAATAAACTGGCCTTACAATTTTCATCACAGCTGGATGGCACAAAGTAGTACAGACGCCATTTAGGAGTTAACTGTTCACGACTCAGTATAACGCCATCAGCATCACGCATAGAAAGCTCTTCTATATCGATAACCGGTGAAATTAATTCACCGTTACTCCTGACAGATGGCCTGTCACCAAAGAAAAAATAACCATATGCAAGAATCGCTGGCACCAGAAAGGAGGCGAGCATAATCCAGAGCGTTGTATTACTGCGTTGTACCTGTGTTGCTGTATTATCTGACATAAATTACCTGACTGTTTTATCCATTCGTTTTACATTAACCACAATGTATATGATTATCAGCGCAAGAGAAAGTGCAAACCACTGAAATGCATAAGCAGTATGTTTTTCACTTCGCACGCTAATCGAATACGGGAGTGGTTGTAGTTTGCTTTCAGGTTCTGCCTCAAGCACGAGTACCATTGGCAATAACCTGTAACCTGTTTTCTGCTGAATCTCATCAATATCTATATACTGCAATAATACGGGCCAGCTATTATAATTATTTGCATTATCCGATAGCACAAGGCCTTTTGCAGGGACGGGCGATAACACACCTGATATATGTACTGACTTACTCATGTCAGGCATAGAAATATCTGGTAACTGACGTCTATCTTTACCCACTGGCAACCAGCCTCGATTAATCAGTATATACTGATTATTTTCGAGTTTAAATGGTGTAAAGACACCATATCCAGCACGGGTATTATTTACCTGATTATCAAGCAACAACTGTTTATTGAAATCATAATTACCGGAAAGCATAACCGGCTGGAATAACCACGATTCACCATCCCTTGAAACCTCGTCAAAAGGTACAGGTGACTGATCAATACGGCTATCTATTATTGTCTGTAAATTCGCTTTATACTCTGCACGGTCAAGTTGCCAGAAACCAAGAGATATCATCGTGTATAAAAACACAATGGTTACCATAGTCGGTATTAAAGATGGTTTAAAGATATAGTGATTTATTTTTACGGCTGGCAGTTTCATATGCAACATTTTATACAATCGAGGTAATTCGTGTGATTTTTAAAATAATTATTCTAGTGTTACTGGCCATTGTCATCATAAGCCTGGGCTCTGCACTATACCATCTGGTCAGCAATAAGGGGGATTCGGACAAATTACTCAAATCATTAACATGGCGTATAGGCCTGTCTGTATTTATATTTATTCTGCTATTTATCGGGCAGGCCATTGGACTAATTACACCACATGGCCTGTAAGTAAATTCATACTACCATTTTTATACATACATTTAAAAAAGCCGCGCAAAATATGCGCGGCTTTTCTTTTTCCGGCATTTACGCCGTGATAAACCTACAACCAGTAGACAAAGATAAACAGTCCTAACCAGACCACGTCTACAAAATGCCAGTACCAGGCTACAGCTTCAAAACCAAAATGGTTATCAGAGCTGAAATGACCTTTCAGGCAACGCAGTAGAATAATGAATAACATTAACGTACCCATAGTCACATGGAAGCCATGGAAACCGGTTAGCATAAAGAATGTACTACCATAGATACCCGAATCCAGGGTCAGCCCCAGGTCCTGGTAGGCATGGATATATTCTTCAACCTGGAGGATAAGGAAGATAACACCTAACAGCACTGTCAGGCCAAGACCAATATTCAGGTGCTTACGATTGTCAGCACGTAAGGCGTGATGTGCCCAGGTAACCGTTACACTTGAAGTTAATAGAATAGCCGTATTGATGGCTGGTAAGCCCATTGCGCCCATTGCTTTTTCAGGTGCAGAGAATACAGAATTATCCGGGTTTGTTAGTACAGGCCATACCGCTTCAAATGCGGGCCACAGAAACTCATGTGTTGATGCATTATTACCTTCACCGCCCAGCCAGGGCACTGCAAACACACGCGCATAGAATAGTGCACCAAAGAATGCAGCAAAGAACATCACCTCTGAAAAGATAAACCACATCATTCCAAGCCTGAAAGAGCGATCGACCTGGTCGTTATAGTTACCCGCCATGGACTCGTTAATAACGGTGCCAAACCAGCCAAACAACAGATAGGCAAGCAATAAGAGACCGGCAATTAACAGAAGATTAAGAGAACCACTGTGTATGGTATTAACCGCACCAATAACAGTTGTCAGTAGAGCAATCGTTCCAACGAGAGGCCATTTACTGGGCTCTGGAACAAAATAGTCACCGTGATGATTTACTGTACTCATAGTTTCTGATCCTGATTATGTGATAGAGCGAAAGTTGTTTTTGAATCCTGTTTCTGTGTTGGGCTGGTAAAGA
>JBFHVK010000356.1:0-2922 GCA_041589615.1 Gammaproteobacteria bacterium
CAGTCAAAAACTTTATTTTCACCATCATCTTCAATCGCCTTGCAAATAGATTTTTGATAGTCCTGGTCAATACTTTCATCAAGTAGAATTGGTGCTGTTTGTCTAATGAGTCCATAAGCCCAGCGACTGATAATTATTGCACCAACAATACCCATTATCGGATCCATCCATGTCCAGTTGAAGTATTTACCGCAGAGTAGAGCAACAATTGCCAGAATGGATGTAAATGCATCGGCAAGAACATGATAATACGCTGCTTTTAGATTGTGATCATGATGATGGTGTTCATGTTCATGTTCATGGTCATCATCATGTTCGTGATGATGGTGATCCATCAGTAGAAAGGCGCTAATTATATTAACTAGAAGACCAAGAACGGCTACAAAGATGGCTTCGTTAAAACTGATAACACTGGGATTAAACAGACGCTGTAGTGACTCACTAATCATCATAAGTGCAACTACGCCAAGTGAAATTGCGCTTGCGAAGCCACCTAGTACGCTGACTTTGCCTGTGCCAAATGCAAAGGCTGGATTGTCTCTATTAATGCGCGCATATCGGTAGGCGAATAACGTGATCAGGAATGCAGCAACATGGGTAGCCATATGCCAGCCATCCGCTAGCAATGCCATAGAGCCATAATGACTACCGGCAACAATTTCGATGACCATAGTGACAGCGGTAAGTATCAACACCTGGAATGTGCGTTTTTCACCGTCTGCATGCTGACTGATAAAATCATGGCTGTGCTGCCACTCATCCATTGACTTAGAGTGCATCTCGATACCTTAGCAGTTAACTGACCTCGATATTGTAGATTAACTGATGACAAATAAAGTATGTAAATACTATGGATTTAGACGCTGCTAGAAAAGCAATAATATTGTTAAAATAACATTTAAATACACTTTACGAGATTCAATATGATTATATCCCTGATTGCGGCAATGGATAACAACCACCTGATAGGTAGAGAAAATGGTCTACCATGGCACTTGCCAGCTGATTTTGCGCATTTCAAGCAGGTAACAATGGGAAAACCTGTCGTTATGGGGCGAAAGACATATGAATCAATTGGCCGGCCCTTGCCAGGCAGACTGAATATTGTAATCAGTCGTTCGGGTTTTATGGCGGATGGTATAACCGTTGTAGATAGCATCGAAGCAGCGCTTCAAGCGGTGGGTAATGTGGAGGAGGTGATGATTATAGGTGGTGCGAATCTGTATAATCAAATGATTCAGCAGGCGAGTAGAATGTATCTAACTCATGTAAATGCAGATTGTGAAGGTGATGCCTGGTTTCCTGAGATTAATGAAGATGACTGGGACGTTGTATCACAACAGCATCATGAAGCTGATGAAAAAAATAATTACGATTTTACTATGATTACTTACCAGCGAAAAAATTCTTAAATAAATTCTGTAATTTCTGCTTTTTAGATATCTTAACTCCATGTCGTGTATCTATTGGTTGAGACTTAGGACATTTAATTGAAATATGTTTCGACATCTTTGAATTGACTTTCAGTGCTGTTAGTTTTCCTCCCCAGAGACAGCCAGTATCGAGTGGGTAAAGATGTTCCAGTTTTGGATCCTTTAGTGTAGACCAGTGTCCGAAGATGATGTTTAGATCGGCTGTTTTGCTTTCAAATTCATACCATGGAATGATGCCCTTGGGCTGTTTCCCTGGTGCCCCTTTTCCCTTGAGACGTAACTTCTGTTTTGTGTCTATATAGCGCATGCGAGTAAACGCATTAGTAATAAAGCGAAGTCTATCCCAGCCGTCGAGGTTGTCAGACCATTTTGCTGGCTTGTCACCATACATATGGTGAAAAAATTCGTGAGATTTCGGTCCCTGTAATATAGTTTCAACTTCCTGAGCACAGCTCAATGCTTTTTCAAGAGACCACTGAGGGTGCACTCCGGCATGTACTAGGCAGACATGATTCTTTTTCTGGTAATGCATCAGGGGCCTGTGTAATAGCCAGTCGAGTAACTGGTCCGAATCTGGAGCATCTATGATTGACTGTATGGTGTCTTTCTTTCCCTGCTTGCGTCGACCGTTAGCGACAGCGAGTAAATGCAGGTCATGATTTCCGAGAACCGTAATTGCATTATCGCCGAGTGATTTAATGAAGCGTAATGTTTCTAACGAGTCAGGGCCGCGATTTACTATGTCACCGGCAAACCAGAGCTGGTCCTTATCAGATTTAAATTCCAGTTTATCAAGCAGCTGCTTTAACTGTGTGTAGCAGCCCTGAACATCCCCGATTGCATATATCGCCATTAGTAAGATTTTTCCAGGTCTATCAGGCGAAACCAGCCATTAAAGCGAGCATCTATATCCTGTACAAGTTTTAATTGTGGACAGCTATCCAGAACATCTTCAAAAACAACATCTGTACGTGTGGCTATATGACGCATAAGGAGATTGATTAGTCTGCGTGCAAGTGCAAGTTGTCCCTTGCGGATAAATTTGTCCAGAATAAAAATTTTGCCACCGGGTTTCAATACTCGGCAGGCTTCCTGTAAGGCAAGTTGCGGCTCGGGTACAACGGCAAGAATAAGATTCATAATAACTGTATCGTACTGATCATCCTCGAATGGTAGTTGCATTGCATCTGCAAGATGTAATTCAAGGTCGAGAGCCTGTTGTTGTAACTTTTGCTCGCAGCGCTGTAACATTGCGGGTGTAAGGTCTGTGCCGACATAGTGATGCTGGGGAGGCAGGAAGGGAATGTCGAGGCCAGTACCGATACCATTGATTAGAATATTCTGTGAGCCAGTGATGTCTATGCGTTGCAGGCTGCGCTGACGCATTTCCTGCGTGGCAGAGGCAACTATAGTGTCATATAGAGGGGCTAAAAAAGTATAGCTGGATTTTAGACCCATAGGCACTTGCCCCTAGTGTAGCGTGTTCGGC
>JBFHVK010000357.1:0-2914 GCA_041589615.1 Gammaproteobacteria bacterium
CTGGATGCTGCAGGTGTTAAGGCTGACTCGGTGATTACACCTGTGCTACAGGATTTATCGGGTGAAAAAGAAGTCGCAATGAGTGGTGCCAGTGATCTCAATATTAATGTTAATAGCCGTGGCCAGTCTGTTAAATCACTAATGGCGGCCAGCAATGGTAACCTGAAACTGAATGTGGGCGAGGCTGTGTTGCATGGCGTTGATGCTGAGTATTTTGTACGTAAGGCAGTTACCGGATATTTACAGGATAAAAACCAGCAGGTGCCTGAAACATGGAAAGGGGTTTACCAGCCCAAACAGACAAGTGCGTTAAAAACGGCGAGAGCAACAGCGACGATTACAAATGGTGTGATTGATAATCGAGATCTGCTGCTGGAGTCATCGCGATTCAAAATTACAGGTGCTGGCCAGGTAATGTTGCCAGTAGAAAAAATTGATTATCGCCTGGTGGTTGATTTAAATCCCGCTAATGCGAAAACGGCTGCAGAGAGATTACTCGACGTGCCCGTGCCGGTTAAGGTAAAGGGTAATTTCACAGCACCTGTAATCGACATCGAGCGGAGTGCCTGGATAAAAAATATTGGGGGATCACTTGCGGCCGAGAAGAAAAAACAGGTAACCCAGGCTATCGAACAGAAAAAACAGCAGAAGGCTGAAGAAGTTAATAAGAAAGTAGAAGAAAAGAAACAGGAAGTAAAAAGTAAAATGGAGGATGCCGTTAAGGATAAACTGAAAGGATTGTTTGGCAGATAATCTATGGCATCCGAGTTTTCAGATAAAATTCTACAGTGGTATGACCAGCACGGACGCAAGGATTTGCCCTGGCAACAAAAACGCAATGCCTACCGTGTGTGGGTGTCGGAAATTATGTTGCAACAGACACAGGTAAAAACGGTGATTCCGTATTTCGAGGCATTTATGCAGCGTTTTCCCACTTTAACTGAACTGGCCAATGCCCAAGAAGATGATGTATTGCACCACTGGTCCGGGCTTGGTTATTACGCCCGCGCACGTAATTTACATAAAGCGGCGCAGCAGGTTCGTGATGCTCATGCAGGCGTATTTCCACGGGTGTTTGAGGATGTGCTTGCATTACCCGGTATTGGGCGTTCCACCGCCGGGGCAATACTTGCACAGGCTGAAGGTCAACGTCATGCCATACTCGACGGTAATGTAAAACGCGTACTGGCTCGTTTTCATGGAGTGCATGGCTGGACAGGTCAGGGCAAAGTGCAGGAGCAGTTATGGGAATATGCTGAGCAGCATACACCCGACACACGTCTGGCAGATTACACACAGGGAATCATGGATCTTGGCGCAACACTGTGCAAAAGAAGTCGGCCTACCTGTAGTCAATGCCCGCTAAATGAATCCTGTGTGGCTCTATCGACCGAGCAGGTTAGCTTTTTGCCAACGCCCAAGCCTAAAAAAACACTCCCTGTAAAATCAGTGCGTATGCTGTTATTACGCAATGGAAAGCAGCAGATTATGCTGGAGAAACGTCCTCCAACCGGTATTTGGGGAGGCTTGTGGAGCCTGCCTGAAATGCCACTAGAAAAGCCTGTGAGTGCATGGTGTGAGGATAATTACCAGCTGAGTATCGATGAGTATACCGAGCAGCCCGTGATGCGGCATACCTTCAGTCACTACCATCTGGATATCACTCCCTGCATCGCTGAAGTGAAAGACCCCGCGCAAAGTGTGATGGAAGCAAATCGCATAGTCTGGTATAAAGCCTGCCAGGATGATCGAACCCAGCCGGCCTTAGGCCTGGCTGCGCCGGTCACAACTTTATTAAACCGTATAAATGAGGAGTAGCCATGAGCCGTATGGTGCAATGCGTCAAACTGGGACGCGAAGCGGAAGGCCTTGACCGTCCTACCTATCCCGGTGATCTGGGTGCAAGAATTTACAATAATGTGTCAAAAGAAGCATGGGCCGAGTGGCTCAAGCATCAGACGATGCTGATTAACGAATACCGCCTGACGCCAGTAGAGCCCAAGGCGCGTAAATTCCTGGAAGAGCAGATGGAAAAATACTTTTTCAGTGAAGAAGGCAGTGACGCCCCTAAAGAATTCGTACCTCCTTCAAGCTAGCTAAGAATGCCTGAAAGCCCATCATACAGGGACTTTCAGGTGATAAACCTGCGCAGCGGAACGGTTGGGGCGGAATAATACTTGACTCCATCGCCCTGAACCGTTTTAATACGCGCTCTTTGAAATTCAGCGCCTGCTGAATTTGCTCAGGAAGTACCCAATATGGCCGGGTAGCTCAGTTGGTAGAGCAGCGGATTGAAAATCCGCGTGTCGGCAGTTCGATTCTGCCCCCGGCCACCACTTCTTCCGATCGTTTAAATTTCCCGATGTGTTTAAAAGTATTAGACTTGAATTGAATCGAACTGCCGGCAGTCCGATTGCTCGGCGCGTCCGTCCCCTGTCTCTTTCGCTTACTGTTCTGGACATTCATTGCTCATCAGCTTTGCCTCGGCCTTCGGCCCATGATGCGAAAAGCATGCATCATGTCCAGATTTGCTCCCGGCAAATCTAGTCTGCCCCCGGCCACCACTTCTTCCGACCGTTTAAATCTCCCGATATATTTTAAATACTCAGACTCGATATGAATTGAACTGCTGGTTGCGTAATTTCCGGACTATTGGAAAGTCAGTTCACTCGTTAGATGATTTATGAAAATAGTAAATAACAGATTTTCTGATTAAGAGAAATACATAGAATATTTGCTATCATTTTAAGTAATGAAAATTCTTCAATATATACGGCCGTCTACTCTCCTGATGTTGCTCTCGGGAGTGATTCTTGTTCTCGGTATTACCCTTGCCTATGTACTTTTTAAAACGGCTGAAGACTTACAGTCAGATGCGGAGATGATAAATAATGCAGGTATTGTCAGGGGAGGC
>JBFHVK010000358.1:0-2894 GCA_041589615.1 Gammaproteobacteria bacterium
CTGTGTCCGGTGATGATACTGCCTGGAAACTAATAGAAGAACTGAAACATAATGAATTTTTTTCACAACTAATAAAACAGGGTTTAAGCCTTATTAAACTGGACAGACCTGGCATCAACATTAAAAACACATTAATAAAATTTGAAAATGTACTAATAATTGATTCACTAAAACATAAACCCAAAGACAGCAATTTTATAGTAATGAATACAGAACAGATACATTCCTTATCACAACCATTATCAAGCCATGAAATTGGGTTAATTGAATCACTTGAGCTACTTCAGGCACTCGAGATCGAACATAATCGAATAGCCATCATTGGTGTATACCGGATCGAAGAATCGACAGTAACAGGTATCATGGAATTATTCTAAAACAATCTATTCAAGCTTTATAAGATTTTATTACATCAATATAGTTACTGTGTTCATATGCAGCAGGATCAATGGCACAGAACTGGCTGACGCTACCCTTCATCTGCTGCACCGATTCATATTCATGTTCCTCAAGCCAGTCTGATAGTTGCTTGAGTAACTCGGCGCAATATGCAGGCCCCTTCTTCAATAGTACACTACACAGGTAGACAACATCTGCTCCTGCAAGCAGGGCCTTGATAACACTCTGCACATCGTGAAACCCTCCAGTGGCCGCAAGTGACAAATCCACACGACCACGCAGCAATGCGATCCAGCGTATTCTCAGTAGTGACTCCATTGGACTGGACAATTCAAGTTGAGGCTTAACACTTAAAGTTTCAAGATCTATATCCGGCTGATAAAACCGGTTAAACAGAACAACACCATTCGCACCTCTATTCTGTAACTGCATTATCATATGACCTACTGAAGAAAATTGCGATGAAAGCTTCATTGTGACCGGCAGGCTTATATGTTGTCTAAGCTCATCCAGCAAGGATAGATAACGATTTTCTACCTGCTCACCCGTTTGTTGAGGGTCTGCTGCAATGTAATATACATTCAACTCAAGTGCATCGGCTCCTGCCTGCATTAATTCATGTCCATATTCGAGCCAGCCAGTATTAGATATACCATTTAAACTGGCAATAACCGGTATATCCAGCTGTGTTTTGATGGACTGTAAGTGTTCTAGGTAATTATCAAGAGCACTTGTATATCCATCGGGTATGGGGTGATACGAATCCGCCTCATAATGTCCAAGTGACTGCATGTGTACATATTTTTCCAGCACTTTCTGTTCCCTGGACAGGGTTTCTTCAAATAAAGATGGTAAAACAATCGCCGCCGCACCTGCATCCTGAAGACGTTTAACATCATCAAGATTCCCTGTTAAGGGTGAAGAAGATGGCACCAGTGGATTTTTAAGTTTCATGCCCAGATAGTTAGTTGTGAGATCAAGCATGATTATTTGCTCCCTGCCTGTGTGTCATTTTGACTATTAACCTGCTGCCTGATAGCAGATGCCAGTTTACGATGAGGTTGCTGTATGGATGTTTCATCGTCCCATGACAGACTCGCTAACTGCTCATAAAAATGATATCGATGGAGCACATCTTCCTGTGATTGCTGTAATAGTTTTTCTGCAACATCTGGATGTGTATGCCAAAGCATATTGAAACGTATTTCAGTTTCAATAAACTGCCTGTAGGGAATTGAGGGAGCCTTACTATCAAGGTGTAATGGATTAATTCCCTGTTTTGCCAGTAACGGGTTATAACGGAACAACGGCCAGTGTCCGCTATCGACAGCAAGCTGTTGTTGCTGATGATTATTCTTCAGGTCAATACCATGTGCAATACACGGTGAATAGGCAATAATCAAAGATGGACCAGGATAAGCTTCTGCTTCATTGAAGGCATGTATGGTCTGTATATCTCTTGCACCATAGGCCACGTGTGCAATATATACGTGCTCATAGTCCATTGCCAGTAGAGCCAGATCTTTTTTCGCGGCAGGTTTTCCCCCTGCAGAAAATTTTGCTACGGCTCCACGTGGTGTAGCTTTTGATGTCTGGCCACCGGTATTCGAATAAACCTCTGTATCAAGCACCAGAATATTCACGTCACGTCCCGATGCAAGTACATGATCGAGCCCTCCGTAACCTATGTCATATGCCCAGCCATCTCCACCAATAATCCAGACGCTTTTACGTGACAACTGATCAGCAACCGTTAATAGTTCACGAGCTTCAAATGAATCTATTTTACCAAGCTGTTGTTTTAGTGCTTCGATACGACGTCTTTGTTGCTGGATGCCATCCTCACTACTTTCATCAGCATGGACAACTTGATCTACCAGCTCATTATCAAGCTGTGCTCCAAGCCTGGTCAGGAGTTCAGTTGCATAGGTTTTCTGTCGATCTATAGCGAGTCGCATACCCAGGCCAAACTCTGCATTGTCTTCAAACAGGGAATTTGACCAGGCCGGTCCCCTGCCATCAGCATTCTTTGTCCATGGTGTCGTAGGCAGGTTACCACCATATATCGATGAACAACCCGTTGCGTTAGCCACAAGCATACGATCACCAAACAGCTGGCTTGCAAGTTTTATATATGGTGTTTCACCACAACCTTCACAGGCACCAGAAAACTCAAACAATGGCTGTAACAGCATTGCACCTTTAATCGTATTGTTTTTAACCAGGCTACGCTCGTATTCAGGGAGACCTAGAAAAAATTCCCAGTTAACTTTTTCCTGTTCACGAATGTCACTAGTATACGGAACCATATTCAGTGCTTTATGACTAACATTCGTTTTATCATGTATAGGGCATATATCTACACACAGGCCGCAGCCGGTGCAATCTTCAACAGATACCTGGTAGGTGATATGCAGCTTATCGCTAAAATCCTTGCCTTTGGTTGGCATTGATTTAAATGTGGCTGGAGCTGTCTTCAAGTTTGACTCATCAAA
>JBFHVK010000359.1:0-2892 GCA_041589615.1 Gammaproteobacteria bacterium
AGCCAGTGTTTTTCTTCGGTCTCATTCATAACACACGTTTCCTGGTGAAGTTTGCAGGTAGCTCATTAAGCTGATGGCTTGTAAAGTACTATACCTGTTTCTACAGGGGTTAAAGACAGCATTCATTTCATTTGCCATGAGATATACCTGTCGTTTCTAAAATTGAGCTGGTTAACTCATAGAGTGGCTGTGGATAGATAAATAAAACCAGGCAGCCAACAGTGGTTATACAGATTGCAATTAATGAAGGTAGAGGGGCTTCTTTTATACCTGACTCAGCAGCAGATGTGTTGTCTGTTGAGATAAAGGCATGAATAGCAATGGGTAAAAGATAGGCAATATTTAACAGAGAGCTAATGATGAGTACCATCATCAGTATCCATTGTTCGGTATCCAGGGTGCCCATTAACAGATACCATTTACTCCACGTTCCACCCGTTGGAGGAAGGCCAATGATACTCAGGCTGGCAATAAAAAATGCAGCCATGGTGATCGGCATCTGTTTACCCAGACCACGCATTTCGCTGATTTTAGATTTATGTGCCGCCACCAGAATAGCGCCTGCACAGAAAAACAGGGTGATCTTACCAAAGGCATGGGTGGCAATATGCATCGAGCTACCTATAACACCCGTCGAGGTGGCGAGTAATGCACCCAGGGTAATATAGCTAAGCTGGCTGACAGTCGAGTAGGCCAGCCGGGCCTTCAGGTTATCCTGTCGCATCGCCACCAGTGAAGCCAGTAATATGGATGCGCCAGCCAGGTAAAGCAGGAACTGAGTGCTGGGCAGTACGGCGAGCAGGTCAATGCCAAAAATAAACACACACACTTTTAATACAGTGAAGACACCGGCTTTTACCACAGCGACAGCATGCAACAGTGCACTCACCGGTGTTGGTGCAACCATTGCGGCGGGTAGCCAGCGATGGAACGGCATAATAGCGGCCTTGCCGATACCAAAAATAAACAGTACGAGAATTGTGCCTGCCACCAGTGTATCGACGTCAGAATCAAATATACCGCCGGGTTTAAAGTCCAGAGTACCAGCGACAAACCAGGTGCTGACGACAGCTAACAGGAAGAAGGCAATCGAGGTGCTGATTAATATGCCGAGATAAATACGGCCACCTTTTTTAGCTTTCTCAGTGCCTGCATGTGTCACGAGTGGATAAGTCGAAAGGGTGAGTACTTCATAAAAAATAAACAGGGTGAACAGATTGCTGGCAAAGGCGATTCCCATTACGCTGCCGATTGCGATAGCAAAACAGCTGTAGAAGCGCGTCTGGTTCTCTTCATTATGACTGCGCATATAACCGATGGCGTAGACAGTTGTCACTGGCCATAAAAAGCTGGCGATTAATGCAAACAGCATTCCCAACGGCTCGATATTAAAACTGAGGTGTAAGCCGGGCAACAGCTCCCACCAGTGCACACTGATCGTTTCGCCATCCAGTATTCCCTGGTACAGGTTAAACACAAAATACAGTAGCACCAGGGACGTGGCAATGGTCACGCCTTCCCGTAGATTTGGCTTGCGTCCTGTAGCGATGATGCCCAGGGTGGCAAGAACAGGCAGGATAATGCTGAGCTGTAACATGGTTTCCAGAGAGAGGTTCATGGGCTCACTCCAAACAGACTCTGCGAAGCAGCTTGTGCTACCTGCACACTAAGGCGTGTATCAATACCGAAATAAATATTTGCCAGTACCAGTGTCCACACCGGTATAAGGAATAATAATGGAGCCTCCTGGACTGTTTCATTAGCGGCTGGAACTGGCTTGAAATAAGCAGTTTCAACAATGCGCCACACATACACTACAGCGAGTAACGAACCTAACAGGATGAGTACGGCAACAGGCCACCAGCCATTCTCAATGACGGCGAGAATCAGGTACCATTTGCTTATAAAACCGACGGTGAGTGGCACACCAATCAAGCTCAATCCACCGATAACAATCGCTGCCATGGTAACGGGCATCTTTCTACCTAAACCCTGGAACTGGCTTAATTGTGTTGTTCCAATTCTGTACATCACAGCTGCCAGTGCCAGGAACAGTGCGCCTTTCATTAATGCGTGGTTAAACAGGTGTAATAAAGTTGCGGTTAAACCCGTTACGGTGCTGACACTGAAACCCACTATCATATATCCAATCTGTGCGATGCTTGAGTAGGCGAACAGGTGTTTGATATTGGTTTGATAAATGGCGGCAGTGGAGGCCACAAATATCCCCAGCAGCCCAAGTACCAGGAACAGAAGTTGTAACGGTAAATGGGTGAAGGAAAAGGAAAGCCCGAATACGGTTAAGGTGAAGCGAACCAGTAAATACACGGCAACTTTTGTTGCGGTTGCCGCAAAGAAGGCAGTGACGATTGAGGGTGCATACGCATAGGCATTCGGCAGCCAGAGATGCAACGGGAACATGGCAAGCTTCAGGCAGATACCGACAATAACAAATGCAAAAGCAGTGAATACCGTGCGGGTTTGTTGTACCTCTGGCAAACGTCTGGAGAGATCATCCATATTCAGGGTGCCGGTCATCTGGTACATCAGGCCTATGCCGATGAGAATAAATGTCGCACCAATTGTGCCCATTATTAAGTATTGATAAGACGCCCAGAGTGCGCACCTGTCTTTACCAAGGGCGATCAGGGCATAAGCTGAGAGTGAGGATATTTCCAGGAATACGAAGACATTGAAGGCATCTCCGGTTGCTACAATGCCTAGCATAGCCGCCAGTGATAACAGGTAAAGAACGTAAAATAAGGTATGACGACTTTCAGGAATTTCCCTGCGAATACTTGCGTCAGCGGCAATGAGAACAACGGTGCTTATTGCAGAAATAATTAGTAAAAGAAAGGCATTCAGTTCATCTATGCGATATTCAATACCCCA
>JBFHVK010000360.1:0-2883 GCA_041589615.1 Gammaproteobacteria bacterium
CCCCATGCGTTTATCGGCGCAGATGCAACACGTATCCAGGCAGGGGCGCGACTGGAGCTGCCACCACTTTCTGCGCGTTTCAATCCCGGAGCGTCTGGTGGAACGATGGTATATAAAGGCCCTAAGGCAGTTGGGCAGGTGGTAAAAAGTCGTGGTAAAACATTTGTGTTGTCGAAAAGGAAAAACAAGAGAAATTTAGATATAGGCAGCGAAGTCTATGTGGGTGACAGAATCTATACCGGAGTTAAAGGTTTTGTGCGTCTGAGTATGATTGATGATGCAAAAATAGACATACGTTGCAATAGTGAAATGTTGATCGAAGACTATCAGTTATTGAAGGGAGCTAACCGTAGTGTGCTTCACCTGATCAAGGGCAGTGTGAATAAAATTACCGGTAGTATTGGTAAGGTGGCTGAAGATATTTATGAAATGCATACGCCACTGGCAACTGTTGGTGTGAGGGGAACGGAATATGCGATTCGCGTACTGCAGTCGTATGGTTGTGATGGTAGTTTTGATGTTAATAGCAAAGGTATGTTTGTAAAAGTTAACAAGGGGCGTATCAATATACAGAGTAAGCAACAGCAGCAGGAGTTGCAGAAAGGTCAGGCAGCTCATCTGGCAAGTGCGGATGATAAGTTAAAGCGGATTGAAGCACAGGATGGTGTTTTTTCTGCAGCCGGTAGTGAAAAGAAATCATACTTCTTCGGTTCTATGGCATGGCTACTTCTTGTAATGCCTCTCCTGTTATTATTACGACGTCGTAGAAATGGAATCTGATACACAGCAGCGCCTGGACAAATGGTTGTGGGCCGCGCGTTTTTTTAAGACAAGAGCATTAGCTGCTGAAGCTATTAATGGTGGCAAGGTTCATCTCAATGGAGACAGGATAAAGCCATCCAGAAATATCAAGGTAGGTGACAGATTAGAGATAACTCGAGGTCAGTTTGTCTTTGATGTTACCGTTGAAGCGCTGAACAGGCATCGTCGCCCGGCGAAAGAGGCCCAGCTAATGTATCGTGAAAGTGAACAGGGCAGAGAAAAACGAGAGTCCCTGGCAGAGTCACTAAAAATTCTTAATGCAAATTTACCTCGAAGTGATGGTCGCCCGAGTAAAAAACAGCGAAGAGATATTGTCAGGTTTAAACGTGATACCTAGTACAGCACGATTATCACTGGTGATCTGGTCATCTTAAAAATCCACTTATCTGTCGTAAAATACACCTGCTCCCCCGGCTTATCAGTAAATTTAAACCGTTCGGTTTGTCCTCAAGATTAGTTTGAACTGCTTCACAGCAGCAGGATCTGCCTGGCATACACTCACGCATACACAGTAAACAGATATACGAGCTTTCTGGAAGCATATATCACCAGAATGCATTCAATATCAGGTGCTCGGTGGTGTGATGGTTAAATACATTGTTTAGCTGATGTTTGAAAATGTAAACAGGTATCTGTATCCCCCATTTGGGTGGTTTAATTGTTTTAAATGATGTTTTTTCTTAAATAACCGTTCAGTCGTAAAACTAGACCGTTGGTCAATGTAAGCAACTGTTTAATCTCAATAAACAGGTAATAGAAAAATTTTTCGATGTGAATATATTCCCAAATGTAACGAGAGATGATTTTCAGTAAATGGTGTTTTTTGTGAAATTAGTAAAGATGTTAATTTATTCACAATCTACTGACAGATTCGACCATATACTGGCGTCATTAAAATAATACCCCCCTATGTGATTAATTATTTGCACAGACAGGATAGAGGGGTCGGCTATATAACAAGAGGTTCAGGCCAATGCGTAACATAAAGGCATTCATCGTTCTGCTAATGACATCAATGCTTGTCATCGGCTGCTCAGCAGATGCACCCAGTGGCAAGAGTAGTAATGCTCTGGTTAATTATCCCGGAGAGTTAACCAAGTCAGAGTATGAGCAACTGAGTGATGAGGACAAATACAGAGTAGCAAACAAGTTGCTCGGAACCATGTATAGAGGTATCCCGGTTGATGAGTTTTTTGATATCTCTAGTGGCATGCAAAACCTTTCATTGAAAGAGGGTTCTGATTTCTTTCTGAATACCAAGCGAAAGATGGTAGATGAATTGACTCAGGATGAGCGTGATAACCTGGCTGTAGTGATAGCCGGTTACGATGATGTTGGTACCGAAAACGATGTCGATGGTGTGTTTGATATAAATATTGGCCGATCAGATGATCCATGGCCCAAGCATCTGGCTCTTGGCCGTATCTCTGAATATCCAGTTAGCAAAGATATGTTTGATCACTGGGTAGCCTATATCTTGACTAACACCATACTGTTTTCTCCTGCCGAAGAAATTGATAGTGCCAGTATCCGTGATGTCCAGAAAGTTTATAACAAACTGGTGGATGACCTTAGAGATAACAAATCTATACGTCAGATCATCTCACGTCATCAACGTACCCAGGAAAACTGGAGACGTTTCCGTTCACCGGAAGATAATACCCGTGAAATGATAGAAATTTATCTGGGGCTTTTTGACCGAGATGATGATGTGCCCAGGGCTTCTATCGCCTGTCAGGATCTTTATTTAAGTGATGAAGATGATGGTTACGAGTTGCTTTCTACAGGCTTCTTTAATACTGAGCCGCAGTATGTATTGGGTACATTTGTAACATCTTGTGGTGATTTCTATGATGTTGTTGCAAATCATCCGCTTGTTATCCCAAGAATGGCAACCGTTATTGTTGAGTACCTGTTTAATACCCGTCCAGGCGAAGAGCGAGCTAAGATTGTAGAAACTGTATTGAGCGGGGATCCTGTTACTTTCCAGGATATATTTAAATCAATTCTGTTTTCTAAAGAATACCTGTTAAATACAGAACGCCCGATCTCATTTGAAGA
>JBFHVK010000361.1:0-2880 GCA_041589615.1 Gammaproteobacteria bacterium
ACGCTAAGCCATTATGTCAAAGATTAAACTCACCGAATACAGCCACGGAGCAGGTTGTGGATGTAAAATTGCGCCTGGACTCCTGGAAGATATTTTAAAAACTTCTGCCGCCCCATTCAGTGATCCACGTCTACTTGTGGGCAATGCCACCAAAGATGATGCCGCTGTATACGACCTGGGCGATGGCCGTTCAGTCGTCAGCACCACCGATTTCTTTATGCCCATCGTCGACGATCCATACGAATTTGGACAGATCGCCGCGACAAATGCAATCAGTGATATCTATGCCATGGGTGGCAAGCCACTGATGGCAATTGCAATATTCGGCTGGCCAATCAGTAAACTGGGAGCAGACGTCGCTTCACAGGTTATCGAAGGTGGACGCTTTGCCTGTCAACAGGCCGGGATACCCCTTGCTGGGGGACACTCCATCGATGCACCTGAACCCATCTTTGGTCTTGCAGTTACTGGGGAAGTCAATAACGCTCAACTCAAGCGTAATGATCAGGCAACCGTAAACTGTGACCTGTTTCTAACCAAACCACTGGGGATTGGTATTCTTACGACCGCTGAAAAAAAGAAGCTGTTGAAAGAAGAGCATAAGCGTATTGCTCCAGATACCATGTGCCAGCTCAACAAGGCTGGCGCTGAGTTTGCAAAACTTCCCTATGTTACAGCTATGACAGACGTCACTGGTTTTGGCTTAATGGGACATTTAAGTGAAATCTGTGAAGGCAGTCAAGTCTGTGCTGAAGTCAATTATGCCGCTGTTCCCAAACTGGCTGAAGTTGAAAGCTATCTTGCACTCGACTGTTCTCCCGGTGGCGCTCAACGTAATTACGACAGCTATGGTCACAAGCTTGGTGAAATGACCGACACACAAAAGAAGATTCTCTGTGATCCTCAAACGTCAGGTGGTTTACTGGTTGCCGTTGAAAAAACTCATAGCGATGAATTTATCATGTTTGCTAAAACACTTAATCTTGACCTGCAACCACTGGGCCAGTTGATTGAAGCAAATCCACTCAATCCACTCATTCGAATTATTTAATCTCTTATGGATTTACCGCAACTCGACGACTATCGCTCTATATTACTTGGTAACACACCCATGCTGGATGTTCGTGCTCCTGTAGAATTTATCCAGGGCGCTTTTCCCAATACGGAAAATATTCCACTCCTGAATGATGCTGAGCGTGAGGCTATTGGTATACAGTATAAGGATCTTGGTCAGGATGAAGCCGTCAAACTTGGGCACCAGCTCATCCGTGGTGACGTTAAAGACCAGCGCGTTGAACAATGGAGTCGTTTTTTTGAACAGCACCCTGAAGGCATACTTTACTGCTTCCGTGGCGGCATGCGTTCTAAAATTACCCAACAATGGATTTACGAACATACGGGTAACATATTTCCGCGGGTTAAAGGCGGCTATAAGGCGATGCGCCGTTTCCTGATTGATGAACTGGAACAATCTGCTGAAACAATCAAACCCATTATGCTCGGTGGTCGTACCGGTATTGGCAAAACATTACTATTGCAGAGACTACAGCAGCAAATTGATCTTGAAGGCCTGTTTCATCATCGAGGTTCGGTATTTGGCAAACACGTAGATCCTCAGCCTTCACAGATAGATATCGAAAATCGTTTATCTATTGAATTACTTCGTCATCGCGATAATAATCATACTCAGCTTTTATTTGAAGATGAAGCCGCAAACATTGGCTCACGTCGTATTCCTGAAATCCTCTTCAATAAATTCAAACTATCACCTCTCGTACTACTTGAAGCCAGTGTTGAAGAACGTGTTGATATTACCTTTGATGAATATATACCGCAGGCACTGGCAGAGCATCAACAGTTTAATGGTGAGGAAGCAGGCTGGAATAGCTGGTCTGAACATTTACAGCTATCATTTGACAAGATCCAGCGGCGACTCGGTGGTGTACGTTATAAAGCACTTAAAACTTTATTAAACGATGCGCTACAACATCAACGGTCTACTGGTGATATGCACCTTCATAAACACTGGATTGAAAGTCTGCTCGTCGATTATTACGACCCTATGTATGACTACCAGATTTCCAAGAAACAGGATCGTGTTGTTTTTAAGGGAAAAATGAATGAAGTAATGGACTTCCTTAAAACACATTATAGTATTGTCTAGTTTTTCAAGGTTCTGCTATTCCTTAAGAACCCAAACAGTTTCTGTCTATATTTTTTCTTTACATTACACTTGGTATACTAAACTGATTACCATCATTTCAGAAAGTCTGTAGCAGCATCTTTTCTGAGTTGTTCGAAAGAACCGGTTCCTTTTATAATCTCCAGCTGATCAAGCGTATACTTCCAGCCCTGTTGTTTGTTCTCAAAATAAGCACGGGAAATATTATTAAGGGGCTGACCCGTTAGATCTGCAATTGATAATGACAACAACACATCCCCTGCTGTAAATTCATATTGCCTGAACAGTTCTTCTACTTTTTCTACTGGGACCTGAAACTCAACAGACAGTTTGCTGCTAAATTTATTTCTATTTTGTTTAGTTATTTTATTATTCAGAGTAATTAAAGCTTTATCAAGTAGTTCATCACCGCTCCCTGGTTGATAGCTGTCACCTGCAAAGCACTGGATACTATATAAGACCAGTAACAGTTTTATATATGTCTTTATTTTTTTCACTTACTCTCCCTGTCTTTACTTACCGATACAGAAACTCGAAAATATTCTTCCCAGTAAATCATCCGAGGTAAATTCACCGGTAATTTCACTAAGTTTTTCCTGGGCCATCTTCAGTTCTTCGGCTAACAGTTCACCTGCCTGTAATTCTATTAAATTATGCCTGGCCAGTTGCAAATGTTCACGTGCATTTTCAAGCGCATC
>JBFHVK010000362.1:0-2880 GCA_041589615.1 Gammaproteobacteria bacterium
ATGATTTCTACCGCCTGGTAGATCAGTCGCTTCTGCGGGTTATCTGGATGTATTTCAAAAAACTGGCTCATAAGGTGCCGTATTTTGACGCAAAGCAAGATGCAGGCAAAGCAAAACCTGAAAAAGCCGTTATAAGTGATTAAAAAATGAGCAATAGTCGGCATGAATACCCCATATTCAGCGCACGCATTTCATGCTAACCTCGCTTCTGAATTTTGATAAGCTATTGATATGAAATTATTTTACGACCTTGCCCCTGTTATCCTGTTTTTCCTTGGCTACCACAATGCCAGCCTGATTGCTGACAATACCCCGGTTGGCTCATGGATTGGCCCTGAGACGCCTGAAGTTATTGCTGCTACCATCATTGCAACCGGTATTGCCATCATCGCGAGCTTTATCCAGGTGGGTGGCTTCTGGTTAAAACACCGTCGTTTCGAGCGAATGCATATTTTTTCACTGGTACTGATCTCAGGCCTGGGTGGTATCACCATTGTGTTTGGTGACCCTGCCTTTATTCAATGGAAACCCACTGTGCTCAACTGGGTGTTTGCAGCCGCATTTCTTGGCAGCCAGTTTATTGGTGAGAAGAACCTGGTTCACCGCATGATGGGCGCACAGATAAAACTGCCCGACCCCATCTGGTTCAGGCTTAACCTGTCCTGGATTGTATTCTTTATATTCAGTGGTTTTGCCAATCTGTATGTGGCGTTTTACTACGGCCTCGATCTCGACGAGAAAACCCGTATGGATTTCTGGGTTGACTTCAAACTGTTCGGCCTGATGGGCCTGACACTGGTTTTTGTCATTGCGCAGGCGTTTTACCTGACACGGCATATCCAGGAAGACAGCACAACCGAAACAAGCGAATCATAAAACGAGTTTAACCATGTTATATGCAATTATTGCAGAGGATGTGAAAAACAGCCTGAAAGCACGTCTTGATGCACGCCCAGATCACCTCGCCCGCCTGCAACAGCTGCAGGACGAAGGTCGGCTGGTTATCGCAGGACCGAATCCGGCTATTGATAGTAACGACCCTGGTGAAAGTGGCTTCAGTGGCAGCCTTATCGTAGCCGAGTTCCAGTCACTCGATGATGCCCAGGCCTGGGCAGATGCCGATCCATATATTAAAGCCGGTGTATACCAGCAGGTTAGGGTTAAACCCTTCAAACAGGTTTTCCCCACCAGCTAAATACAGCCAGGCGCTTGCCAGAACCCCATCTGACAACTATATTTTCTGAATATAATTAGCATAATAATTCAAGGCGCTTAAATGAAACCTAGCATTCTACGCAATATACTTTTTGCTTTTCTCGGATTCGGCATCACCATGGGGATAATCTTTCCTTTCTACGCCGGGCTATTTGTGGAGTGGAAAGAAGGCCTTTACTGGTGGTTTGTAGTAGGCTGCCTGGTTGCCGGCACTATCATTGGTGTCGCTAATTACTTCATACTCAATGTACTACTGATTTCAAAACTCAAGCGTATTGCACAGATCTCCACCGCAATCAGCAATCACGACCTCAGCTTTACCTGCAGCATGGAAAGTCATGATGTCATCGGTGAAATTATCGACAGCTTTAATAAAATGGCTGACACCCTTCGCACCGTTATCAGAGAACTCAAGAATAGCAGCGAACAGATGCTGAACGGTGTAAACCAGATATGCGTCGTTGCTGACACTACCAGCAATGGCGTACAGAACCAGCACAGTCAGACTCAGAATGTGGAAATGGCTATACAGCGAATGACACAAATAGCACAGGATGTATCCAGCCGGGCCGCCCAGGCAGCAGAAGCCGCCGCCATCGCTAAAGAAGAATCTGAAAAAGGCAATAATGTGGTTGGCCAGACCGTGCGCTCCATACAAAGCCTTGCAGCAGCCGTTGAGAATGCGGCTAACTCTATTAACAAGGTCGAAAAAGAAAGTATCAATATCGGCGGTGTACTGGATGTAATTCAGGGTATTTCTGAACAGACCAATTTACTAGCACTTAATGCTGCAATCGAAGCCGCCCGCGCCGGTGAGCAGGGCCGAGGTTTTGCGGTTGTTGCAGACGAAGTAAGAACACTGGCCAGCAAAACGCAGGAATCGACCAAGGAAATCCAGGACATGATCGAAACCCTGCAATCCGTATCAAGAGATACCGTAGAGGTAATGGAAAAAGGCCAGTCACAGGCTGCTGAAAGTGTAAACTTCGCAACCGAAGCAGGTAAATCACTGCAACAGATTACCCAGGCTGTTCAGGCTATTACAGAGATGAACACCCTTATTAACGATGAAGCCGGTTCACAGTCAGGTGTCGCCGTAGAAATCAACCAGAACATGTCGACCATCAGCCAGATCGCCAGCGAAAGCAAGGATGGAGCAGAACGCACCAATCAGGAAAGCCAGCAACTCGCCAACCTCGCCAGCAACCTGCAACAACTGGTTTCCAAGTTCCAGCTATAAAACCTTGCTCAACGCAGGAATATCATTAGAATAGGCCGCTGTTTATGGGATCTCCCACAGCGGCTTTTCTTTTTCTAAGAAAGAACAGATTAAAGGGGCTCAATAATTTATTTGAACCCATTAGGTTTTACAGGATGTAAAACTGTTCCAAAAAAAGGATAATTTCAAGCTATGCCAGAGTGGTGAAATGGGTAGGTTCTTGCGGGTGAAGACGACCCGCAAATAAGTGTGCGAAGCACTCCGGTTACCGGGATTCAAAAAACAACATGGATCCCCTGTGTTTTACAGGATGTAGAACTGTTTTAAAAAAGGGATAATTCCAAAGTATGCCAGAGTGGTGAAATAGGCAGGTTCTTGCGGGTGAAGACGACCCGCAAATAAGTGTGCGAAGCACTCCGGTTACTGGGATTCAAAAAACAACATGG
>JBFHVK010000363.1:0-2867 GCA_041589615.1 Gammaproteobacteria bacterium
GGATATCCCGGCTGCTCGCCTGTTCGATGAAGTGGTTAAACTGTTTCACTCGGGTAAGGGTACTGCGGCGTTAAAACTACTGAGAAAATATAACCTGCTGCAGTATCTATTTGAGCAAACCGAAGAGGTACTGGCAGAGGGTAATGAAATTTTTGAATCGTTACTTTATCGCTCATTGCAGAGTACAGATAGCCGAATTAATGATGATAAACCTGTAACACCTGCATTTCTGTTTGCGGCGATGTTATGGGCCCCGGTAAACCGCTTATATGACCAGATGCTAAGTGATGGTGAAACGCCTTCGCTGGCGATGCAGAATGCCAGCTCCCAGGTATTGTCGAAACAGATAGCAGCCATTTCTATTCCCAAGCGCTTCAGTATGGTGGTGCGGGATATCTGGCACATGCAGCATCGTTTCCAGTTTCGTCACGGCCGACGAGCTCGATCCCTGCTATCACATAAAAAATTCAGGGCAGCTTATGATTTTATGTGCCTGAGAAGTGAAGCGGGTGAAATAAGTGATGATAGCTGTGAGTGGTGGACACGTATCCAGACACTGAATGAAAAAGACCAGGACAAGCTGTTAAATCCAGCCAAGGCAAGGCCACGAAAACGAAAGCCTGCCAATAAACCAAAATGAGTATCTGCTTTATCGGTCTGGGCAGTAATATGCAACAGCCACTGCAACAGTTGAATAATGCAAAGCGTGCGATTGATGCCCTGCCAGATACGCAAGTCGTTTGCTGTTCATCCATCTACCAGAGTCCGGCTTTAACACTTGATGATGAGCCTCAGGATGATTATTTGAATGCAGTTATCCAGCTGGATACCGCGTTGCAACCTGAAGCGCTGCTTGATGCATTACAGAAAATTGAAAATGCACAGGGGCGGACTCGTGAAAAGCGCTGGGGAGCACGCAGCATTGACCTTGATATTCTGTTGTATGATGATCATATAATTCATAGTAAGAGGCTGACAGTACCACACAGTGAAATGCTTAAACGTGCATTTGTATTGTTGCCGCTGTATCAGATTGCGCCCGATATACGAATTCCAGGTAGTCAGGATTTGAAATTACTAATGAGTAACAGAGTGGATGAGCCATTGAAAGTAGTGAGTGAGTTTGATGGATAATCCACGTTTTATTGTCATCGAAGGTCCTATTGGGGTAGGTAAGACAACCCTGGCGAAAAAACTGGCACATAGTTTTGGCAGTGAGCTGTTACTGGAAGGCGCCGCAGAAAACCCGTTTATGCAGCGTTTTTACGAGAACCCGAAGGCCGCAGCACTGTCGACCCAGCTTTTTTTCCTGTTGCAGAGAGCCAGGCAGATGCAGGACCTGCGGCAGCAGGATATGTTTAATCCGGTACGCATTGCAGACTTTCTGATGGAAAAAGATCGCCTGTTCGCGGAACTTACCCTGGATGATGATGAGCTGAAATTATATGAGCAGGTATATGACCAGTTAACTTTCGATGTTCCACAACCGGATCTGGTGGTGTATTTACAGGCACCCGTTGAGGTATTACTGGATCGTATCGAGAACCGGGGCATTTATCACGAGAGATTGATAGAGTCTTCTTACTTGCGGAGGCTCTCGGATGCATACGTAGAATTCTTTTATCATTACACCGAAGCGCCTCTGCTAATAGTTAATGCGACTGAAGTGGATTTTGCGAACAACGAAAATGATTACCAGGCATTGTTACAGCGTCTAAACTCGATTACGAGTGGACGGCATTTTTATAATCCGAACCCTGAACTGATATAAACGGTACGATAGATGAGCGCACAGGCGAATACAGCACATAAGGTCACCATCAATACCTTGCGTGAGATGAAGGCAAAAGGTGAGAAAATAGCCTGCCTGACGGCGTATGATGTCAGCTTTGCGCAAGTGCTGGATCAGTCAGGTGTGGATATTGTGCTTGTGGGGGACTCGCTCGGCATGGTGATACAGGGGCTTGATTCCACGATTCCGGTCACCATGGATGAAATGGTTTATCACGGAAAGGTGGTATCTCGTGGTCTCAATCGTGCCCTGCTGATTCTTGATATGCCCTTTATGTCAGATGCATCAACCCGGCAGGCAGTCGAAAATGCGGGTCGCTTTATGAAAGAAGCCGGCGCCAGTATGGTTAAGCTGGAAGGTGGTGCAGATCAGCGAGAGCTAGTCGAAACGCTTACACGCATGGGAATACCTGTTTGTGCTCACCTCGGGTTACAGCCGCAACGAGTGCACAAGCTGGGTGGCTACAAAGTGCAGGGCAGGGACCAGGCCATCGCAGAAAGAATGCTGGAAGATGCACGCGTGCTGGAACAGGCAGGTGCAGACATGCTTTTACTCGAATGCGTGCCGGCAGATCTGGCCGCAAGGCTTACGAAGCAGTCCAATATACCGGTGATTGGTATCGGCGCAGGGAACCAGACCGATGGCCAGATTCTGGTTTTATATGACATCCTCGGCATTTCAGCAGGACGCATTCCAAAGTTTGCCCGTAACTACATGCAGCAGGCATCTACTATCCAGGAGGCCGTCGAGCAGTATGTGGCCGATGTTAAAAGTGCCCGTTTCCCGGATGACGAGCACAGCTTCAAATAGCGCCTACCACCTCAGGTAATTCCAGAATGAAAACCATACAGACCCAGAATCAACTCAGGGATATGATCAGTCAGTGGCATTCGGCGGGTGAAAAGATCGCTTTTGTACCAACAATGGGTAATTTGCATGCCGGACACCTGTCTCTCGTGGAGCATGCACATGCAGTGGCTGACAGGGTGGTGGTGAGTATTTTTGTTAACCCGCTGCAGTTTAATGAGGCCAGTGATTTTGCAAATTACCCCAAAACACTGGATAAAGATCAGCA
>JBFHVK010000364.1:0-2847 GCA_041589615.1 Gammaproteobacteria bacterium
CGAATCGATAATGAACATACGGTAGAGCGCGTTGCCGAAAGTGATTTTCCAAATGAGTTTGGTCATTTCAGGCTATATGCTTACCAGGATGAGCTGGGAAATGATTTACACCTGGCGCTAGTGAAAGGTGTTATCGACAGGGATAAGCCGGTTCGAGTGAGGGTGCATATGGAAAATACCCTGTGTGATGTACTGGCTTCCAGTAGGAAATGTGGCTGGCCATTACGGGATGCTATGAAAGAAGTCGCTGAAGCGGATGAGCCTGGCGTGATTGTAATACTTCGTCAGCAGGAATCGGCGCGACAGATTGTGCAGTGGATGATTAATCACCACATTGAAGAACAGCATACTGATGCGGACGAGGGTCCACGTGATCTTCGTACCTATGGTATAGGTGCACAGATACTCATGGATCTTAATGTACAGAAAATGCGCCTGATGGCAGCACCAAGGCGCATTCATGGTCTGGCTGGTTTCGGTCTTGAAGTGGTTGATTATGTCACAGGTGACGATTAGCCTGTATAATCGACCAGTAGTACCTGATCACGCATAGAAATTTTTACAGTAATTTTATAGAGAATAATAATGTCTAACATCACAACCCTGGAAGGCGAGCTGCAATATAAAGAAGGCAATTTTGCAATTCTGAGTGCGCGTTTTAATAGTTTTATCGTTGATAGTCTTGAAGCAGGTGCAATAGATGCGCTTAAACGTCATGGTGTTCCAGAAGCGAATATTACCGTAGCAAAAGTACCGGGCGCCTATGAAATGCCACTGGCGATTCAACAAATGGCCCAGTCAGGTAAATACGATGCCATCATTGGCCTAGGGGCAGTGATTCGTGGCTCTACACCACACTTTGATTTTGTTGCAGGTGAAGCATCCAAAGGCATGGCCAATGTTTCACTGGATCACAATATACCGGTTATTAATGGTGTACTAACAACCAATACCATTGAGCAGGCAATTGAACGTGCGGGAACCAAGGCAGGTAACAAGGGTGCTGAAGCAGCCATCAGTGCCATTGAGATGGTTAATCTGCTAAAGAAGCTTGGTTAAACATCGATGAGCTTATCTGTTGCAAAAGGCCGCAGTAATGCGCGCAAAAAAGCCATGCAGGCTTTGTATCAATGGCATATGTCAGGCAATGATGTCAGCGAGATTGAAACCCAGTTTCATCAGGAACAGAACATGGAAAAGGTCGATACCGACTATTTTCATGCATTACTACACGGTGTGCCTGCCGATGTGACTGCTTTAGATGAGCTGATACATACTTACAGTGATCGTAAGGATGGCGAGCTGGATCCTGTGGAACAGTCAATACTAAGATTGTCTACTTTTGAAATAAAGTCACGTATTGATACACCTTATAAAGTGATAATCAGTGAAGCTATTGCTCTGGCAAAATTATTTGCATCGGATAAAAGCCATGTGTTTATCAACAGCATACTGGATAAGCTGGCCAAAGATTTACGTAAACTAGAAATTGAAAGTAGCCAGTAGCAGTTCAGGTGCTTCTATATCAAAACAGTCTATTATCACTATAATAAAAAAGCCCGGCAGTTACCTGCCGGGCTTTTTTTTACCTGAAATTGAGTATGTTATTAAAACATATAACCCAGGTTGATACCGAATGTAGTAATACCCAATCCAATTTTGGAACCAAATGTCGGTGAGGTTAGTGTTTCGTCCTGTGCTTTAGAACCATGGAAGCCAATTTCCCAGTATTTGTTAATACGGTAGTCGCCACCAAATGCAAAATGTGTCTGGGTAACAGCAGGCAGGATGTAGTTAGCATCGGTTGAAGATTCTTCAAAAGGTACGTCTGCATGATTGTAACCAAGTCGCAGTTTAAATTTATAATTAACCTTGAACTCAGCACCCAGTGCGATAATTGTCTGGTCATCCCAGCCTGCTGCAAGTGTAATGGCTTCACCATTAGGACCTGATACAACAAGCTTGTCCAGTGTCTTGGACCATTCTATACGCTTCAGGTCGAATGATAGGCTTACAAACTCATTGACTGTGTAGGCAGCACCAACTGAATACATAGCCGGGAAATCAAGATCAAGTGAATAGGTTCCTGAAGGACAGACTTTAAATCCACCACCCGCATCACAACCTTCAATTGGTAAACGATTTTGTAGTGTTACATCCTGGATGTCACCTTGCGTAAGCTGGTATTCCAGGTCGCTAAAATTCTGTTTGCTCTTATAGGTAGCACCTACTGTCAGGTCTTCGTTAACATCGTACAATACACCCAGGCTAATACCGTAACCGAATGCCTGAGCAGTTCGGCTCAGATCAAAGTTGACTATATTGTCATCAACTACACCATCAGCGGTACCAGTACCATCGCCATCTGCATAAAAAGCCTGTTTGAATGACACAGACTGGTAGTCAATATTCAGTGATACACCAAAGGTGAGTTTGTCACTATGGTTCCATGCGACAGTAGGGGCCATTTGCCAGAACTGGATAGCTGAATAACCTTCAAAATAAGTTGCAGGGGCCGGTGACATTGGGCCAGCTGTCATTTCTGGTGAAAAACGAGTCAGAGGATAGTCTGTGCCCAGGCCAGACGTACCGTAAATGCCGCCACCGAAATAAATCTCTGAACCATCTTCTATAGGTGCCGTCCAGCCAAGCGCTGGTACACCGTAATTCTCTGATTTAGATTTGTTGTTTTCACCACCGGTTGATGTGAAATCAACAAATCGCTCAGGCATAAACATCTCAAGGCTGAAATCCGCTCGCTTGCCGACTCGGGCCATACCCGCTGGATTGCTGATGGCTGACATTGCAGAACCGGGCTTAGCCGTTACTGCTCCACCGAGGCTTTTC
>JBFHVK010000365.1:0-2846 GCA_041589615.1 Gammaproteobacteria bacterium
CATGCATTAATCAACAAGGAGAGCGACAATGCAAACGATTAATTTAACTGAAAGTCAGGAAAATACAGCAGCAGATCATAACACCTCACCATCCTGGATGAAAAACCTGCCAGCGCTATTAAGAGGATTTGGTGCTGCTGCAGTTTTATTATCACTCTACAGCTTTCTAATGAGAGGCTGGGAAGGTAGCAGTGACCTGGTACGTTACCTGATGTTACTGGGCCATACTGGCATACTCGCCACTCTGGGCCTTGCTAGCGGACACTACCTGAAAGAAGCCAAAGGTGCACGACTTTTGCTAATACTTGCACTAGTGTCAGTAGTAGCAAACTTTGCAATTTTAGGTGCTTTTATACTCTCATCAACAACCCCTGTTGATCTTTTTTCATACCCCCAGTATGTCTACTGGCAACTCAATGGCCAGACATCAGCCTTTTTGACTACTACTGGCGCTATGCTGATATTATTACCCGTCATCTGGCTCGGCTTCCGAGTACTAGCACGCGGCATAAGCAAACAGATGAGCTACTTGTACCTGTTTAGCAATATCATGCTGCTATTACCTCTACGTGATGCTAGCCTGATAGCAGCTACGGTTCTGCTACTAACAGTGATTACTTTATATATAAGTGCAAAAACTGTTCATAAGCATACTGAAGTAAAAACACAGGAAGGCATGA
The DNA here is from genome assembly GCA_041589615.1 of Gammaproteobacteria bacterium. GTDB lineage: Bacteria > Pseudomonadota > Gammaproteobacteria > SZUA-229 > SZUA-229 > SZUA-229. The sequence goes on from JBFHVK010000365.1 coordinate 681, forward strand.
TCGCCTTACTGCTTCAGTTCCTGCCACTTGGCGTTCTGATTGGTCGAAATATCTGGTTGTATGCGCCTGAAAGCATTCTGCTTACAACTAGCGCAGTTATAATTTTCATTACACTTAGACAGTGTTCATTACTGCTAAATTCAGATTCAAAAGTACGCAACTTTATGGAGCTATTATCTGCTGCTGTTGCAATATTTGCAGGTTTACATGCATATAACTCAATGGAATCTATCGGCATGCCTGATACCGGTGCACTTATCTCCGCAATCATGATTACATCAGCGATGATTTATGAGATTTCATTACGTGCAATTCGCAATACAAACTCGTATCGCATTCTTGCAACAGCGATTGCTACAACAGGCTTGTTAGCCGTTATATTTACTAACGGCGGACTGTTTACCTCTTTAGTGACCATGATAGCTGGTCTCTCAATGAGCGTATTCAGTTATCTTAACAAACAGAAATCGATGTTTACCGGTGGTGTAATCATTACATTAGCCAGCATAATCGAACAACTGTCTCACATCATGATGGCTTTCGATTTTGGCTACTGGGTAACACTGGCCATTATTGGTGTAGGTGCGATCCTGGTTGGCTCGATGCTGGAGTCACAGGGCGGTCGCCTCAAGCAGGCTTATCGTGGGGCAAAAACCACTTATATTGAATGGAACTACTAATACTAATAAACATCACAAAAAAAAACGCCCCATGAACTGGGGCGTTTTTATGTGAAACTACTCAATTAGAAACAAGCGCTTCTCGATTAAGTGTTTTAACCACGAGCACGTAACGCCGCAATCCGTTGTTCCAGAGGTGGATGCGTCATCAGCGCTGCTGCAATGCCATGCTTGAGTCCACCGCTGATACCAAATGCAGCGAGTTCTCCCGGCATATCCTCTGCCCTGTCCTGACCTTGCTGCAAACGTTGTAATGCGGCGATCATCTTCTGGGTTCCTGCCAGTTGCGCGCCACCTTCATCGGCCCTGAATTCACGACGCCGTGAGAACCAGGCGGCGATCATCGCAGCGAAGATGCCGAGTATCAGTTCGCAAATAATACTGACAATAAAGTAGCCCGGTCCAAAGCCGCGTTCGTTCTTGAAGACCACACGATCGACGATGGTACCAATCACACGCGAGAGGAAAATCACAAAGGTGTTCAGCACACCCTGAATCAGTCCCATGGTGATCATATCGCCATTGGCAACATGACTCACTTCGTGTCCCAGCACCGCCTCAACTTCATCCTGGCTCATCGACTGCAACAGACCACTACTTACCGCGACCAGAGCGTTGTTACGATTCATGCCGGTTGCAAATGCATTCGGCTGTGGCGAATCAAATATACCTACTTCTGGCATGCCGATGCCCGCCTGTTGTGCCTGGCGACGCACGGTTTCGACCAGCCAGCGTTCATGGCTATTGCCGGGTTGTTCTATCAGCTGTACACCCATCGAGCGCTTTGCCATCCACTTGGACATGGCAAGCGATATAAAAGAACCTGTGAAGCCGATAACCGCTGCCATAATCAGCAGCCCGGTCAGGTTAATACCAAAATCCTGGTTAGCCAGCATCTGGTCGATGCCCAGTACGCGCATAGAAATGCTCAGCACCGCGAGCACGGCAATATTGGTTAACAGGAATAAGCCAACTCTAGTAAACATGATTTCACCCGGTTAAAAAATTGTTGGCTATTAGATGTGGGCAAGAGCGCCAGGTTTCAATAGGTTTTGAAAAATTAACAGGCGTCATAAAAGGCTGTATGACCTACAGCCCTGGATATATAAAAACAGGGTTTTATTTTATATTATATAAAATACTGGATTATAAAATAGATTACTGCCGTCACCGCCGTAATACCAAGCACGGGAAGCACTGTACATGAAATGCAGATATCGCCAAATTCTCTGGTTAGCTGACTCATAAACTCACCCCTGAAAAATTCTATCATTTTTAATAATATAACTAGACAATAGCCCATTTATTACATTATTACAGTCATTTTTTTATAATAAGCCGATAAACGGCCATAAAATCATATTATCAGCACCAGGACTTAGCCCCTGAAGGCACCGTCAGACGCCAGATAGGCCAGTTCCTCGGCTGTAGACATTCTTCCCAGTATCTCATTGCGGTGCGGGAATCGCCCGAATCGCTCAATCAG
>JBFHVK010000366.1:0-2845 GCA_041589615.1 Gammaproteobacteria bacterium
GAAATACAGGTTTCCTATGCGATTGGTGTAGCGGAACCGACTTCTATTTCCGTTGAAACATTTGGCACTGGCAAAATCAGTGATGCTCGCATTGTTGAACTTGTGCGTGAACATTTTGAGCTTAAGCCCAAAGGCCTTATTCAGATGCTTGATCTGCTACGACCTATTTATGGCAATACGGCTGCTTATGGTCACTTCGGTAGAACAGAAGATAATTTCACCTGGGAAAGAACCGATAAAGCTGAAGCATTAAAGTCTGCTGCCGGTCTTTAACGTACAAATATATACAGTCACATCAAGGAGCGCTGCAGCAGTAATGTTTGAATTACATTACTGTCAGGCTTGATGTGACAATTCTAATTTTTTCAACTGCGCACATTTATATATCATCTGGAGTTGAACAATGTCTGAATTTACAGATTACAAAGTTGCCGATATTTCTCTTGCAGAATGGGGCCACAAAGAAATTCGTATCGCAGAAACTGAAATGCCTGGCCTGATGGCTTTACGTGAAGAATATGGTGCATCACAACCACTTGCTGGTTGTCGTATTATGGGTAGTATCCATATGACTATCCAAACGGCTGTTCTGATTGAAACACTGGTTGCACTGGGTGCTGAAGTACGCTGGGTTTCCTGTAATATATTCTCGACCCAGGATCATGCTGCTGCTGCAATTGCAGACCAGGGAATCCCTGTTTTTGCCTGGAAAGGTGAAACAATCGAAGAGTACTGGTGGTGTACTGAACAAGCTCTATTGTGGCCTGATGGCAAACTGCCTAATATGATCCTTGACGATGGCGGCGACGCGACCCTACTCGTTCACAAAGGTGTTGAGTTTGAAAAAGCTGGTGCAATTCCTGAAACCAAAGCTGATGATAATGAAGAATACAAAGCCGTACTGGATGTTCTTCGCCGTACTATCAAGCCTGGCGAAACTGTCTGGGGTGACATTGCGGAAAGCGTTAAAGGCGTAACTGAAGAAACAACTACAGGTGTACATCGTCTTTATGAAATGCAGGAAAAGGATGCTCTGCTCTTCCCTGCTATGAATGTTAATGATTCAGCTACCAAATCTAAATTCGATAACCTGTATGGCTGTCGTGAATCACTTATTGACAGTATCAAACGTGCAACAGATGTGATGATTGCCGGTAAGATCTGTGTAGTACTTGGTTATGGTGATGTTGGTAAGGGCTGCGCACAGGCTTTCCGCGGTATGGGTGCAACAGTATGGGTTACAGAAATAGATCCAATTTGTGCACTACAGGCAGCTATGGAAGGTTATCGCGTAGTCGATATGAATGAAGCTGCGGCTATTGGCGACATCTTTGTCACCACTACCGGCAATGTAAACGTTATTAATCATGACCATATGGTATCTATGAAGAACGAAGCCATCGTTTGTAACATTGGCCATTTCGATTCTGAAATTGATATCGCATCACTTGAAAAATATGAGTGGGAAGAAATCAAGCCACAGGTAGATCATGTGATATTCCCTGATGGCAAACGCATTATCATTCTTGCCAAAGGCAGACTGGTTAATCTTGGTTGCGCTACAGGCCATCCTAGCTTTGTAATGTCAGCTTCTTTCACTAACCAGGTTATGGCTCAAATAGAGTTCTATACCAACAGTGAAAACTACGAAAACAAGGTTTACATTCTTCCTAAACAGCTGGATGAAAAGGTAGCGCGTCTGCATCTTGATAAAATTGGTGCCAAGCTTACTACACTTAGCAAACAACAGGCTGAATATATTAATGTACCCGTGGAAGGCCCTTACAAGCCTAACCATTATCGTTATTAATACTGCTTCGCCGTTAAACATCCTGCCGGTAGTTTTCTGCCGGCAGAAACTGGCATAAAACTATTTATGGCACTAACCATGAAAACTCAACAAAAGCTTGACCAAAATTTCAGCTGCGAATTTTTCCCTCCTAAAACTGAACAGGGTATGGAAAAACTATTTGCTGTATCTGAAACTTTAAACCAGGCAATTAATCCTAAATTTTTCTCTGTCACATTTGGTGCCGGAGGCTCGACACGTGAAAACACGTTTGATGCTGTAACAAAAATAAAGCATCATACTAATTGCGATGTTGCTCCACATCTTTCATGTATTGGTTCTAGCAAACAACAACTGGTAGACATACTGGATGCATATAAAGAGCAGGGCATAAAACGCATTGTTACTTTACGTGGCGATATGCCGTCTGGAACAGCTGCCTATGGCGACTTTAGTCATGCCATTGAACTGGTAAGTTTTATACGTGAAAACTACAACGATCATTTTCACCTCGAAGTCGCAGCATACCCGGAGTTTCATCCCCAGGCACAATCTGCTACCAGGGATCTTCAGCATTTTAAGGAAAAAGTAGAAGCTGGTGCTAGCTCAGCGATCACCCAGTATTTTTTCAATATTGACAGCTATTATTACTTTGTTGATAGCTGTGAAAAAATGGGCCTGGATCTTCCTATAGTACCGGGCATTATGCCGATCACTAATTATAGCAATCTATCTCGCTTTTCGAATATTTGTGGAGCTGAAATTCCTCAATGGATTCGTAGAAGACTTGAAGCATATGCTGATGACACAGATTCAATAAAAGATTTTGGCGCAGACGTTGTCTCTGATATGTGCCAGCGTTTACTTGATATAGGCGCTCCAGGCCTGCACTTCTACACGCTGAATCAGGCTGAGGCCACAATGCGCATCTGGAATAATCTTGGTAAATAGTTCAACTAGAATTTACCATTAAACCATGAGACATATTCGGATATTTCAGGATATAGAACTTGCAGCCAACCAGTCCATAACACTTGATAAGGCTGCAAGTAATCA
>JBFHVK010000367.1:0-2833 GCA_041589615.1 Gammaproteobacteria bacterium
TACTTTCCTTTCATACTGATCAATCTCTCCGCGGCACTCACCAATATTGATCGCAGCATGGAAGAATCGGCGCAGAATTTGGGTGCAAGCGGCTTTCGCCTTTTTAAGTTTTACGTCGTACCGTGCCTGCCGCGGTCCCCAGCCTTAACTTTCTCTCAGGCGGGCAAAGTCCCGAAGAGGCCACACGCAATCTTAATGCTCTTAACTACCTAAAGGGTAATGCTCCCTGGCAACTGAGCATTTCCTATGGCCGCGCCCTACAGCAACCGGCGTTACATGCCTGGCAGGGAAAAGCTGAAAACGATGCAGCCACACAACAGGCCCTGCTGGAACGTGCAAGACTGAACAGTCTTGCGCGGCAGGGAAAATATGAATCGGGCTGACAGGAACGCTAATTATTATGCATTACTGAGTTCCGTAAGCTTTCGTCACCAATCACAGAAATTTATTATTAACCTGAAAAACAAACACCTGAAAAAAAAGCCCCATACCTGTAAGGTACGGGGCTTTTATATATAACTTTACATAAACGCACATGTATTCAAAAAATGACTTCAGTTGTTTGCCACTGTCTCATGTCATCCCTGATAAGAACTGTACAGAGCCTGACACATCCATTTTAGCCGGAACATGTCACCATAAACAGGCATGATTAAAATCATGCTTTAACCTAACCACATTCGCGTTTATTTGCGTTCATTTGCGGTAAATCCTTCTTTTAAATTACCCAGAACAAACACCATAAGCAATCCCTTGCCTATCTCACACTATACTTAATTTAAATTACAGCGAATTCACCGCAATAATACTAATAGCAATAGACTGCGTTGCTTCAACTGATGCCAGAGTAGTTGCATAGTTGGTACTCTGAAGCTGTTGCGTTGCTATGATCTGGTCGGCTGTCATGCCAATATTATCTGACATTGCCAGAATAAGGTCTGCCATTTCCAGAATACGATCAGCCATTACACCAATATCTGCAGATAACTGCAGTACACTCGCCATACTATCCGTCAGCTTTGCATCACTGGTAATGGGTGACAGGCCCTGAGTTGCTAGCGCCAGCCCCTGTGTAGCTATTGCGACTGAGTTGACCATAATGCTCATATCAGCCAGCTGTGCATAACTGTCTACATCCACATATACCGTGTTTGCTTCTGTTGCTGCTTCAATAGCTGCATGTGTAGTTTCAATCTGGACTTTTAATGCGTCGATATCTGATGCAATACTGCCCCACTCTCTCGCCATATTAAATACAGTAAGTGCAGTTGCTGCAATATCAAATGACAACAGGTTTCCTGTTAATGTCTGCGCTTCAAAATCACTGTTATAACTGCTGCTATTCACAACACTTACTAATGCCAGAAGATTCTGCTGTGTCGCCAGAATAGATGTCTGTGTCAGTACCAGGTTCGCACTCTGTATCTGTTGTGTTGTGATAATACGATCTGCCATTAAGCCTATATTATCCGCCATCAACAGTATCTTATCTGACATTTCCAGTATACGATCTGCCATAGTGCCGATGTCATCTGACAAGCGCAACATTGCATTCATCGCATTACTGATTCTCAGCATATCCGTTGTACTGTTCAGTGCCGTTATGTTTAATGAGAGCGCTGTGCTTGCTGTAGACATATTAACAATCACGCCACTTAAATCATCCAGTGACTGTAAACTATCTGCATCAATACTAAATTTCGTATTGATACCTGTTGATACTGTTTCAATACTCGCTATCAAAGCTTCAGCAGATTTATGAGCATCGAGCAATTCACTGCACATATTATCTGCATTCAGGCTTATGCCTGAAATTTGTGTGTTAACTGCATTAGCTTCTGACAGCACGGATTGTAAATCAGTATTCAGTGCTGATGCATTTGCAGTACTCGCCATGCCTGCAATAATCAACATGCCCAGCATAGCTATTTTTTGTTGTATAAAATTCTTCATGTTTATCTCCAGAATATTTGACCAGCTATAAGGCTTACAGGCCAAATGCAGCGATAATTTGAATTGAAGTGATTTGCGCAGCCGTCAGGTTGGACTGGGTTAACTCAAGATTTGCAGTCTGCAGGGTTTGAGTTTCAACTATACGCAACGCCATCAGGCCAATGTTATCGGCCATAATATTAATATCGTCACCCATTTCCACAATACGATTACCCATTTGGCCAATATCACTGGCAAGGCGAAGCATGCTGTAAATTGCATCATTCAATACTGTGATATTCGTTGCAGGCGCAAGACCATTTACTGCAGAAGCATAGGCATTCAATGATGATGCCAGTGCTGAATTAATCACAGAAAGGTCACCCATCATGGTCAGCGTATCGCTGTTAATATAATGACTGGAAATACTGCTATCTGCATTGATCATCGCCACCATGAGTGCCATGCTATTCAGATAATCAGTTACACGGCTTTCAAAGTTAGCCAGTTCTGAACTCATGTTATTTTCTGTCAGCTGTGCAGCAATCATGTCATTTGACAATGCATTACCCGTGGCAATCAGGCTGCTCAATGCGCTGTTGTAAATAGATGTATCAATGGTACTCGCCAGTAGCACAATGTTTTGTTGTGTTGTTAATATCGCTGATTGAGTCATTGCGATATTGGCACTCTGTATCTGCTGTGTCAGCAAAATACGATCAGCCATCTCGCCAATATTATCTGACATAAGCAAAATTTTATCTGCCATCTCAAGTATGCGATCAGCCATCGTTCCGATGTCATCGGATAACTTTAACATCGCATCCATAGATGCATTTAAATCTGCCAGGTCATTAGTCAAAGCCATGCTACTGATATCAGTAGACATCACTGGTAATAA
>JBFHVK010000368.1:0-2814 GCA_041589615.1 Gammaproteobacteria bacterium
ACTACGTTCTACTCTCAAGGTTGAAAACCTGGAGCAACTGAACCAGCGCGTAACCGTGAGCTATCACCTGTCTGAACTCAACCAGTATGATAGCATCAGCTATATACGTCACCGCCTGCAGACGGCGGGTGGTAATCCCCAGTTGTTCGATGATTCTGCCTGTAAGGCGGTATGGTTCCACAGCCGCGGCATTCCCAGGGTCATTAATACACTCTGTGATACGGCACTGGTTTATGCATTTGCAGAACAGAAGAGCAAAATTGATGTAAACCTGATTAACGAAGTTGTATCTGATCGCAAATCCAGTGGCTTCTATAGCCGTGACGACGACCCCATGGATAATGTCACTCACCTGAATAGCGACGATAGCAAAAAGAAAAAAGTCGGCAAAAGCTAGATATAAATTTCAAAAGCAAACTGAAAAGAGCCCCGGTCACAAGGTAACCGGGGCCGAAATATTCCCTCACCTCTTCTCTTTAGTCATAAACCAGAATCCTGGCCAAATATCTTGAAATACTCACTTTCAAACCCGCAAATATGAGCTAAAGTTATATCAATAACATAAACTTATCCGTTTCAGGGGAAGGTAATTTAGACTCATGCCAGATATCTATGTCGGCAGGCAGCCGATTTATAATAAAGACCTGGGTGTTTTTGGCTATGAGCTACTCTTCAGATCGGGTGAGAAAAATAATGCGGCAGCAGGACAGCTTTCAGCGGACGGTGCAACCTCAACCACCATTATAAACAGCTTCCTGGAAATTGGCCTGGAACGCCTGGTAGGCAAACGCTATGCCTTTATCAACCTGACCGAGCAGTTTCTGCTGGATGAAGACTCCCTGCCGATATCGCCAGAGCAGGTCATTCTGGAAGTTCTAGAAGACGTGCCTGTCAATTTCAAACTGTTAAAAGCAGTAGAAAGATTATCCTCTCAAGGCTTTATCATTGCACTAGACGACTATATCTATAACCCGTCGCATAAACCACTGGTTGCAATGGCCGATATTATCAAGATCGATATTATGCAACTTGACCAGAAAGAGCTGATCAAGCATGTGAAAATTCTCAAAAAATATAAGGCCAGGTTGCTGGCAGAAAAAATAGAAACACTGGACGAATTTGAATTCTGCCTCAAACTGGGTTTTGATTACTTCCAGGGGTATTTCCTGAGCAAGCCTCGAATCATCAAGAGCAAATCACTTCCCAGTAATAAAATCGCCGTACTTAATTTGTTATCCGTTTTGCAGAAAAAAGATGCTGACACTGATGAGCTTGAAGAGGCCATCAGCTTCGATGTTTCCATGAGTTACAAAATTCTCAAGCTGATTAACTCTGCGTTTTTCAATTTTTCCAGTAAAGTTGAGTCTATACGTCAGGCAATTGTTATTCTTGGACGCAAACAGCTTTCTAGCTGGGCATCGATGATGGCATTATCAAAACTCGATGATCGCCCCTCAGAAATGATACACCTGGCTATGACACGTGGGAAAATGTGTGAAATGCTGGCGGAGAAAGCCCAGCTAAAACCACTTGAAAGTTATTTCGCTGCCGGCCTTTTCTCTGCGCTCGATATTCTTATGGAACGTAATATAGCTGATGTGATTGAACCACTTCCGCTTAGCGAAGATATCGTCAATGCGCTACTCAAACGAGAAGGACTGATAGGAGAAGCACTAAAATGCACACTAGCCTATGAACTAGCCGACTTCGATAATACAAAATTCCAGAATCTAACAACCGAAGATATTTTCGTGGCTAATGTTGAAGCAGTTAGCTGGGCAAATATGGTAATGGAACTATAAATAAAATGCACAAACCTTCAAACAAATGCATGCTGAGTCAACTCTATCGTAAGCAGAAATTACGAATACAGCACAGCTACACTCCATTCATACAGGAACCATAAATAACTAAACTTCAGAATCGCATGAGCTCATCACCATAACCATAGATGACATACAACAAGACTTTGATCTGATGACACATAGCACTAAACAGCACATTGAAGAGCCTGATAGTGATATAGACAATATATCATCTTATGAATCCGTGAGCTCTGTAAAACCCTCAAACTCATTCTTTAAAAACAACTTTAATCAGTACATTGTCATCCTCTCATTTGCATTTAGCATCATGCTACTACTAGTAATTTTTATCACCTGGTACGGAATCAACAATATCTCAACTCTACAGAAACAGATGAAAAGCGTTGTCGATGGACCCATGGAAAAAGTCATCGCTACATCTCAAATGGAATCAGCAGCTAGATTACGTATAATGAACATGTACAGAATGGCACTGGTCAAAGATCCTTTTGTACGAGATGAGCTTTACATGGAACTTGAATCTCTCGCCAATAAGTTTACAACTGCTCGCCTGGAATTTCTAAACACTGAAATGTCTGACGAAGAAATAGAGCTACTACAGGAACAGGGAAGACTTACCGGAATAGCTTTACCTCTGCAGAGAGAATTAAGTGAACTGCTTATCCTTGAACAAGATAAGAAAGCACATAAACTATTAATCAATGAGGTCACACCAGCCCAGAGTAATGTAAGTAACACTCTGGAAGAAATATTTAAATATCAGGTGAATAATGCAAAACAGGCTTTAGCCACCTCAAGAAAAAACTACGAAAAAACACTAACCGGAATGCTCTGGATGTCGGGCAGTGCCTTGCTCATTGGCCTGAGCATCATGATATTTATCATAAAGCTGGCATACAGGACTAATACTGAACGCGAAAAATACCTGTCTGAACTGGAACAGATTAATGAAGCATTCCTGGTAAGCACCAGGCAACTCGCAAACGCA
>JBFHVK010000369.1:0-2788 GCA_041589615.1 Gammaproteobacteria bacterium
ATTAATGCAGTCGCACGAGGCAAAATACCCTTTACGCGCAGTTCCATCAGGTCGTCTGTTAACAGACCGCCACCACCACCACAGCAGAAGGTTGCATCGTGGATAGTGTCTTGTTCCATATCGACAAAGTTATTACATACCGCTTTTATAACGGCACGTGGTATTTCAAACTGACCACCTGGCTTATCGCCCATGCCTGAAGCACGTGCCACGTTACATGAATCGTGGAAAGTCAGTGTCATGTCATCGTTACGCGACTTGTCAATATTCAGCTCACCTTTTTCAAGCTTGTCCAGCGTGAATTCACAGATGTGCTGTGGAATAGGGTAGTTCTGGTCAAGGAAGTCAAATGGGCCAGCTAATGTATTCAGGAAGCTGTAACCAACACGCCACGCATGACCACACTCACCATAAACAATTCGTTTAACACCCAGGTCCAGTGCCGCTTCACGTATACGCATCGAAATACGTTGCATATTTTCATATGAACCGATAAACAGACCAAAGTTAGCAGCCTCTGAAGCAATCGAGCTTAGAGTCCAGCTTGTATTTGTTGCGTGGAATACTTTAGCGTATCCGATCAGGCCATCAATGTGTGGCTCTGCGAAGAAGTCAGCAGATGGAGTAACCAGCAGGATATCTGCGCCTTTCTGATCGAGAGGGAATTTAACTTCCACTTCAATATCGTATTCAACGTCTTCTTCCAGACCTTCCAGCACGTTAGCAAGCGCTTTTTCAGGTAAGCCCAGGTTATTACCGATAGTGAAAACCTTACCGATAATTTCATTTGAGTATTTCTGGCCTTTACCAATGTGTGCCATGATTTCACGAGCTGCCATGGTAACTTCTGCTGTGTCGATACCGTATGGGCAGAATACTGCGCAACGACGGCATTCAGAACACTGGTGGAAGTAGCTGTACCACTCATCAACAACGTCTTCAGTCAGGTCACGAGCACCAACCAGTTTAGGGAAGTACTTTCCAGCAAACGTAAAATAGCGACGGTAAACACTACGTAGAAGATCCTGACGAGCAACCGGCATATTTTTCGCGTCTTGTGTGCCGAGAAAGTAATGACACTTGTCAGTACAGGCACCACATTTTACACAGGAATCCATAAATACCTGGAGACTGCGATATTTGCCTAAGAGATCGCCCATCTTATCAATAGCTTTTTCTTTCCAGCCATCAACCAGGACATATCTTGGCATTTCGTCTTCAGACGTTTGTTCTTTCTTACCTACGTAGTTCAGAGCTTCCTGGAATTCCGGTTTAGCCACGAAAGGATTCAGATGCTTCATCACATCATCCTTGGGCATGGGAACTACCGCATACTCTTTGACTTCAGGAACTTCGTAATCAGCCACTATGTATTCCTCGTTTTACTCGCAATAAATGCTCGTTATTTATTCGTTTAAGCTTTTGTTTCTTCTGGTGCTTCTGCAGGTGCAGGCTGTAACTCAGGGTAGTTACCACGAGTTTCATCCAGAGGCTTGGCCCAGTCTACAATATGACGCTTCTCACGTGGGTTATCTACCTGGTTACGCGTTGGCGCATAGAACACACCAGGAATATGCAGTAATTTACTAATTGGCAATACAAAACCTAGTACAGCTACAAGTAGAAGGTGAATAAGCAGTGCAGTGCCCTCAGGTAATTCCTGATAATTAAAGCTAAGCATACCCAGCATAAATGTTTTTACAGCGGTTATATCCACGTATGAGACAAAGCTCATAACAAATCCGCTCAATGTGATGGCTAAAAGTAAAATCAGCATCAGGTAGTCTGAGGGTGCAGAAATATAACGTACGCGAGCGACAAGGAAACGACGAGCCAGTAAACCGCCTAGTCCAATTATCATTCCAAATACAGCGTATTTACCCGCTGTCTGAACAACCCACAGACCGATAACAGGCATCATAAAACCAAGCGGGCCATCAGGGTCGATGACATAACGCAGATGACGAATAAAGGCCAGTGCAAGTGAAACATGGAAGATCCAGCCAAAAATCCAGGTCCATTTGCTTGAGCGGAACAGGGAAGCAAACAGGACTACTTCTTTGGCCATACGTAACACAACACCACCTGTTGATTTAGGGGCAGGTGTAACAGGGATCTTTAATGGCGCAGGAGTCGCGTGGTACTGACGAGCTTTTCTAATTATGCCACCAAGCATGAATAGCGTGGCAATAGTTAACAGTACTGCAATCAAAGTGGACATTCAGGCGTACTCCGCAACAAATTCTTTTAAGTGTTTAAATTCTTTTCAGATAATTTCAAGTGCTTCTGAATGCACATGTCTGTTAAACCCATTGGCATCTAACACGACAAAAACTCAACTAACAACTGATGAGCTTCTAAAGGAATCTAAAGTTGAGGGGAGAGTGAACTCCCCTCTAACAGGCTTCGTAAATTATACGCAACCAGTTGGCTTAGGAAGGCCAGCATACTTACATGCTTGCTTACCAGGGCCGTATGGGAACAGTTCGTACAGGTACTTGCTGTTACCTTTGTCTTTACCAAGCTTCTTACCAATCGCTTTAGTCAGTACACGTACTGCTGGAGCAATCTGGTATTCGTCGTAGTACTCACGCAGGAAGTTAATTACTTCCCAGTGGTTTTCAGTCAGTTCCTGGTCTTCCAGCTGCGCCATAACAGTCGCACATTCTGGTTCCCATTCACCCAGGTTTACCATGTAACCTTCTTCATCAGTTTCGAACGTTTTACCGTTTGCTTCAAATGGCATCTTTTATACTCCTACGTATAGAGATAATTAAACAGGCTTATA
>JBFHVK010000370.1:0-2785 GCA_041589615.1 Gammaproteobacteria bacterium
ACTCGCTGTATTAATTCATCATCTGCAAATGCAGAATTCATCATCAGCCCGCCACAAAGTAGAATCACAAGATATTTAGGCATTCATTTTCTCCAGTAAACATGCAGGAAATTAAATACCCGATTTTACATTAGTGCCCTCTAATATTCCACATACAGAGTCCTGCCTGGTATTCACCCAGGTGTATCAGCACCCCGTAAGTGAACCATTGTTAACATCATCGATAGAAGTAGAAAAAAGCTGATGTTTCCACCCCCTCCATTATCTTCTACTTCAGTTTCTTCAGCACACTGCGCTATTACTCCTGCCGGAGAAACAGCCTGCATCCAGGCATTCACCGAAACCTCTAACGCCTGACTATCATCTCCCTTAAGCCCAGCTAGCTGGTGACAGTTTATGCCATCATCACAATCCAGCATTAGCTGTGTGTAATTGATTCCACTACCTGACTCATAGGCAGATAATCTTGCTGCTGCTGTAGCGACCGCATTGGTATCATTATCACCATACACATCTAATACAGGAACACTAACCTCATCCAAAGTGGTTGAGATATTCAGGGGATCAATACTCGTTGCGTACATACCCACTCCAAGCAGGCCAGATATCGGTAATTCGTTAATCTGACCTCTGGCCACATGCGCTGTAGCAAGTCGAGACCCCAGACTAAACCCTCCAATAACCACCGTTTGAACGCCTGTCGACTGCAAATAATTAATCGCTGCTCGCATACGAGCATAGGCTTCTGGAAACACATAATTGTCACCCGTAATATCTGCCACATATTCACTAAATGCAGTATTACCACTCAACGGCAACGGGTTCTGGATTGAAAGTGTTGTATACCCGCTCTATGCAAAGATTTTCTCAGTTCGTCTACAACCGGGCCATCTGGAGACTGGCCACGCCCATGAAATAGTACAACGGCTGTGGATGCACACTGACTATGTAATAATTCACCACTATAAATACCCGCTCCGCCTTCATCAACAGAGTTCAAAGTAAGTGTTTTGGCGTTCAACTGAGATGTTAGTGATACAAGAAGTAAAATAAGAATTGCTATAAATAAAACTTTGATACCTGAAACCATTTTCCATTTCCAACATTTGCCTCTATCAATGAGATGTATCTAATCTGTCTTTTATTCCAGCCTTATAAGAAAAAAGAGTAAAAAATTCTAGTCGAATGAAAATTCGATAACACCATGACATACTTTATTACCCTTTATTCAATATAAGGTCTTCATAATATACCACTTATATTGATACGCGCATTCTGTGAACTTCATTGCAAAACGATATGGAATACATAAAAAGCCCTGCAGTGATGCACATATATGCTTTAATCTATGTACATGGGGAAACAACAGAAACATTATAAACAAACGGAAATAGGGAAATATTTTAATAGAAAGTGCTAACAAACCTGATTATAAAAAAAGTGGTATCCATAATGTCATTAGCCGTTAAATCACTTGCCAGTAGATACAGCAAGCAATATTTCGATAAGCTCCGTAAACTCTTACTCCACAATTCAACTACTGAAGATACTCCAGTCACTACAACAAAGCGTCAGGCAGATTTTGAACTCGACCTGGAAGTCGTATACGACCATGATAAAAAAGTAGAAGAAATTATTTTCAAATAGAATAACATAGTATTTTCTAATATTAGAAACGGCTATTTTGTACTGTAATAGCTATCGGATAGGCATTGACTATTTTTAATCTGTGTCTATTTTAGGTATTATTCATCTATAATCTAATAAATCACACTTACTGCTTATTATTTAATCAAAACGGAGACTATGATCAGCTATGCAAACATATGGCTGTCATCTAAACAAAATGAGATACATCAAAATACTGCCAATATTAGTCATTCTGCTCTCATCCATGTCTTTTTCCGTTAATGCCATAGAGGAAGAAGGTTTTCCTGGCAGAGCTAAATACCCATCAGTTCCATTCATAAGCCTGCAGGATCTCTACAAGAAGAGAAACGATGTAGTCATTGTAGATACACGCTCAAAATACGAACATTCAACATTGCATATTAAAAATTCTATCAATATCCCAATTTCAGGTCTGGATTTTTCTAGCCAGATACGTAAGCTCTATAAACAGAAGAAAAAAACCATTGTTTTCTATTGCAATGGACATGAATGCACCAAGTCATACGATGCAGTAATCAAGGCGAAACGCTTCGCCAAAGTTGAGGACACTCTGGCATTCGATGCCGGTGTTTTCGACTGGGCACGCAAGTATCCTTCTGAGTCTGTACTGCTTGGGAAGTCTCCAATAAAAATTACAAACCTGATTTCAGTCGAAGACTTTGAAAAACATCTTTTAAAACCTAAAGCATTTCTAGAGCGCTCAAACAACAAATGCATTATTCTAGATGTAAGAGATAGTGCTCAACGGACTGATAGAATATTTGCTGGATATGAACAATCTGTAGATCTCGATGACACAATTGGTATTGATAAATATATTAATGAAGCCATTGCAACAAAACAGCCACTATGTATTTATGATGCTGTTGGTGAACAGGTTCGCTGGTTACAGTACTATCTGAAACAGAAAAACCTGAAAAATTATTTCTTTCTAGATGGCGGCGCAAAAGCATTTTTCGAAACACCATATAAAGAACTTTACGGCTCTTAATTCATATACAGTATTTCATGTTTACACACTGCTTTTACGGTTAATGTGCCAGAGAGTGAACGATCCCCCACAGGAGTGACCTCTCTGACACATATTTTTTCTTAATCTGAGTTCGAACTTCAG
>JBFHVK010000371.1:0-2767 GCA_041589615.1 Gammaproteobacteria bacterium
CTGTACCAACTGATGTGGTCTGTGCAAAAGAATTTGCAGAAACGGCAGAAGCAACCCTGAAAAAAGTGGATGAAGTTGCAGACGATGACATGATATTTGATATCGGCCCTGATTCTGCTGCAGCACTGGCAGAAGTTCTTAAGAGTGCGGGCACGATCGTATGGAATGGCCCTGTTGGCGTATTTGAGTTTGACCAGTTTGGTGAAGGCACCAAGGCGATCTCAATGGCGATTGCTGAATCACCCGCATTTTCAATTGCAGGTGGCGGTGACACACTGGCAGCGGTTGATAAATACGGTATTGCGGACAAGGTTTCATACATCTCAACAGGCGGTGGTGCATTCCTGGAATTCCTTGAAGGTAAGGAATTGCCAGCTGTAGCGATGCTTGAAGCACGAGCTAAAGGCTAAGTTTGTATCTAGTCTGTATCAGTGAGCACAGGGATGTGAGTCACTGGTAAGAGAGAGCTTGATTCTTTCTAAATTTGAATTGTGAAAGTTAAAGTCTCTAATTGTAGTAGTAACTACTTTTGGAAAATCTACTGAGTAGAATCAGTTAACCCTAATGACTCGCAGGGCAGAGTGTTCATAGCATGAACCATGTCTTTGAATGAGCTAATAAAGTAGTTGTAAATTGAGCGGAAAGAATAAAGAGGAGCTTCTACACTTGCGTAGAACTAAAATAGTAGCAACATTAGGTCCATCAACTGATACCCCGGAGTTAATTGAAAAACTCGTAATGGCGGGTGTTGATGTAGTGCGTTTGAACTACTCGCATGGCACACATGATGAGCAGGCAAGGCGCGTAAAAATGGTGCGTGAAGCAGCAGAAAAGTGTGGCCGTGTGGTAGGTGTGCTTGCAGATATGCAGGGCCCTAAAATAAGAACTGAGCGTTTTCTTGAAGGTAAAGTTTTCCTTAAAGAGGGCGATAAATTCTGTCTTGATGCAGACATGGACCCAATGGCGGGTACTGTAGATGCGGTGGGTATTACCTATAAGACATTACCTAAAGACGTAAAGCCAGGTAATCGACTATTACTTGATGATGGGCGCATCCTGCTGGATGTGGTCAGTGTTGATGGTATGAAAATTCACTGTACCGTAGTGCACAGTGGTTACCTGTCAGACAAGAAAGGTATCAATCTGCTGGGTGGAGGATTATCCGCGCCCGCATTGACCGAAAAAGATAAGGAAGACATCAAGTCCGCTGCCAAACTGCAGGCTGATTATGTTGCGGTATCATTCCCCAAAACGGCCTCAGATATACTGCAGGCACGTAAACTTCTACGCGATGCCGGTGGCTATGGTGCTATCGTCTCGAAGATTGAGCGTGCTGAAGCCCTTGATGTTATTGATGAAATAATCGAAGCCTCCGATGCTATTATGGTGGCCAGGGGTGACCTGGGTGTGGAAGTGGGTGACGCAGAGTTGCCAGCCATCCAGAAAGACCTGATAGCGCGTGCACGTAGTATGGATCGTGTGGTGATTACCGCTACACAGATGATGGAATCGATGATCGATAATTCGATCCCGACCCGTGCAGAAGTGTTCGATGTAGCGAATGCGGTACATGATGGCACCGATGCCGTTATGCTGTCCGGTGAAACGGCAGCGGGCAAGTTCCCGATTGAAACGGTAGAGGCGATGAGCCGCATCTGCCAGGCTGCCGAGCAACATCCTCGTGCCAAGCTCTCGGATCACAGAATGGAGCTAACCTTTGGTCGTGTAGATGAGGCGATTGCGATGGCCACCATGTACACTGCTAATCACCTGGATGTGGATGCCATTGCTGCACTGACGGAATCTGGATCAACGGTATTATGGATGTCACGTATTAGCTCGGGTATCCCGATTTATGCGATGACTCGCCATCAGCAGACACGTCGTAAGCTGACGTTGTATCGGGGCGTGTATCCCACCAGTATCGATTTTGATCAGGTTGGCGATTACAATATCAGCTCGACGGTAGCAACCCTTCTTCAGGAGAAGGGCATTGTGAAGGATGGCAATAGAATTATTATCACCCGCGGTGATTCACTGGGTGATGAAGGTGGTGGCACGAATGCGATGAAAGTCGTCACCATCGGCAATGTGAAAGATTCGTAATTTTTTTATTTATGAAATGACGTGGCTGTTCAGGTGTATCTGCGCAGTTACTAATTAACAACCTTGTCTGAGGAGTAATTATTATGGCATTAGTATCACTACGCCAGTTACTGGACCATGCTGCAGAAAACGGCTATGGCATGCCAGCGTTTAACGTAAACAACATGGAGCAGGTGCATGCCATCATGCAGGCTGCTGACGAAGCGAACAGCCCGGTTATTATGCAGGGTTCTGCAGGTGCACGTTCTTATGCGGGCGAACCATTCCTGCGTCACCTGATTTCTGCTGCAGTTGAAATGTACCCACACATCCCTGTGGTTATGCACCAGGATCACGGTTCAGAGCCAGCAGTATGTCTGCGTTCTATCCAGTCTGGTTTCTCATCAGTTATGATGGACGGCTCATTAATGGCCGACATGAAGACACCTGCATCTTTCGAATACAACGTTGCTGTAACCAAGCAGGTTGTTGAAATGGCACACGCTGGTGGTGTTTCAGTTGAAGGTGAACTGGGTTGTCTGGGTTCACTGGAAACCGGTGAAATGGGTGAAGAAGACGGCCACGGCGCTGAAGGCAAGCTGGACATGGATCAGCTGCTGACAGGTGTTGATGAAGCGGCAGATTTCGTTGCTCAAACAGGTGTTGACGCACTGGCAATTGC
>JBFHVK010000372.1:0-2765 GCA_041589615.1 Gammaproteobacteria bacterium
GATGCCCCTGAGAAATACCGCGGCTTCGACCGATATGAAGCCCGTGACATGATCATTCATGACCTGAAAGAACTGGACCTGATGGAGAAAATCCAGGATCACAAGCTAATGGTACCTCGTGGTGATCGTTCAGGATCTGTCGTCGAGCCCTATCTCACGGATCAGTGGTATGTGAAAATTGCGCCACTGGCAGAACCTGCCATCGATGCCGTGAAAAATGGCGATATTAAATTTGTGCCAGAAAACTGGAACAAAACCTATTACGAATGGATGAACAACATCCAGGACTGGTGTATCTCTCGTCAAATCTGGTGGGGCCACCGTATTCCAGCCTGGTACGACAATGAAGGCAATGTGTATGTTGCTGACAATGAAGATGAAGTCCGCAAAAAATACAAACTTTCGAATGACATTGAATTAAAGCAGGACGATGACGTTCTTGACACCTGGTTTTCATCTGCGCTCTGGCCATTTTCTACACTCGGCTGGCCTGAGAATACCGATCGACTGAAACAGTTCTACCCTACCAGCGTACTGGTAACCGGCTTCGACATTATTTTCTTCTGGGTAGCACGCATGATTATGTTTGGCCTGAAGTTTATGGATGATGTGCCATTTCGGGAAATTTATATCCACGGTCTGGTACGAGATTCTGAAGGCCAGAAGATGTCAAAATCGAAAGGCAATGTACTCGACCCGATTGATGTTATCGATGGTATCGACCTTGAGTCACTGGTGAGTAAACGCACCAGTAATATGATGCAACCCAAGCTTGCAAAGAAAATCGAAAAGCAGACTCGCAAAACTTTTCCCGAGGGCATCCCGGCCTACGGTACCGATGCACTACGTTTCACCTTTGCATCACAGGCGACCACCGGCCGTGATGTTGTGTTATCAACAGAACGGATTGCAGGTAACAGAAACTTCTGTAATAAAATCTGGAATGCGACTCGTTATGTATTAATGAATACCGAAGAGCAGGATACCGGTATCAACAATGCAGATTGTGAGTATTCACTGGCTGATCGCTGGATACGTTCACGCCTGCAACATTTACAGGACAATGTTCACCGCCATTTTAACAGTTACCGTTTTGATCTTGCGGCACACGACCTGTACGCATTTGTCTGGGAAGATTACTGTGACTGGTACCTGGAATTATCAAAGCCGGTTCTGATGAAGGATCATTTCAGCGAAGCTGAAAAACGTGGCACACGCCAGACACTGGTACAGGTTCTGGAAACCATCCTGCGTCTCATACACCCGATTATGCCATTTATTACCGAAGAACTATGGCAACGCGTTGCTCCTCTTGCCGGTATTGATGGTGATACCATCATGTCCCAGCCATATCCTGAATCCTCTGCAGAACGTATTGATGCAGCTGCTGAAGAAGAACTCGAATGGGTTAAAAACTTTGTTATGGGTATCAGGCGGATTCGATCAGAAAGTGATATTGCGCCGGGTAAACCGCTACCCGTCATACTGCAGAACACCAGTGAAGGCGATAAATTACGCTACCAGAATAATGAGTCATTTATCTTCAGCCTGGCCAAACTTGAAAGCGTCAGCTTTCTGGGAGAAGATGATACTGCTCCAGAATCATCAACCGCACTAGTTGGCGAGATGAAAATACTGATTCCACTGGCAGGTTTGATAGACAAAGATGCAGAACTCACTCGCCTGGCGAAAGAAATTGGCAAACTGGAAGATAATCTTTCAAAAAGCAATGCAAAACTGGGTAATCCCGGCTTTGTTGATAAAGCACCTGAAGCCGTCGTCAACAAGGAACGTGAACGTGTCGCAGAAATGGAATCGGCATTAAGCAAACTTAAAGAACAGATGACCAGGATCTCTTCACTTTAAATATGGATGAAAAATAATGAATGTCGCTCCCGAAAAAGCACAACAGATTAGACAGTTCCATGCTCCGCTGATTATTAATGTGGTGAACTCAATCAGTGACACATCACTGCGCCCATCTATTGAGCAGATACTCAAGGCATCTGAAGAGAATGGGTGGGGCCAGCTGGTTGCTGCTATCCGAAAAATACTCAAGGGACAACGCGACAGTAGTATTCTCAAAGGACTGGACGAGGAAGACCAGGTAATTGTGGATTCAATTCTGCGTGGCATCCAGGACCCTGGCACACTACCAGATCCAGATCAGGAAGCAGATCCCACACTCGCAGCGCCCATGCTCGCACAACTTATTCATGGTGCCAGCAAGGGCGACACGAACGCACTTAGCATGCTTGGGCAGATGGCTGAGTCGATGTCGACTACACGCGGTGACCTGGCTCGTTTCAGCACACTGATAAAACCAATGGTAGATGGCGAACGTGATGTCGATAAACTCTGTGACAAAATTGGCCCACAGGGAGAATCACTGGTGATCCAAATACTGACCGAACTCGGAAAGCTCGACTCGCATTAAAATAAAAAGCTGACTATTCGCCAATGAGCAAATGGACGTTTAAAAAGAAAACGCGAATAACAGCTACTGCGCATCCATGCACGTCAACGCTAATGAGTGCAAATAAAGAAACATCATAATACCGCGCAGCACTCGCCGGAAAACAGAACATTCATATTTTTTATTTACATGTATTTTCAGAATACTACTTTAGCTTCTAAACGTCCGTTTCGGGGCACTTGAAACCAGTAAAACTAATTACGTTAAACACAAGCTACAGTGCAAGTAGTTTATGTTTTAGGCTCTCTAGATCACATTAATATTTTAAAATATACCTTATCCAGGTATA
>JBFHVK010000373.1:0-2734 GCA_041589615.1 Gammaproteobacteria bacterium
AGGATGCCACTTTCTGCAAGCAGAAATGCCGATGTGCAGTTAGACGCCATTGAATACCCCTGCAGGTAAAGCGCTTTCAAATTATCGGTGAGCAGCTGATTCTGCATGAGGTATTGCACAGTCTGGGTTTCGTTTTCCGTGACAAACCCCGGGATATAGATCCATCCGGGCAGTTTTATCTGATTAAGTAACAGGTCGGCCTGAAAGCGCATGCCACTGGATGAAGTAATATCCCTGTGATCCAGACCTACAATACGCCACTTTAATTGCTCAGCATCCTCACCGATTATATTTTTTATCAATAGATTGGCGGTGTGGAAAACATCTACTACACCCGCAATGCTACTAACGCCGACCTTATCGACTGCAAGAATATAAATGGTTGGCAGCATGATTCCTCCTTGAGCTTACGACAGACATCGACTGGCAAATCAAACATATATACTGTCGAATTTGCCACTTTAAGCCTGCGCAGTCAATCTTATACTGTAATCAACAGATTAAAAACGGAATGATAATGCACAGGATAAACCGTAGTAAAAAACTCAAACCCGGTTACAGGGAAATCAGCCTGGTGCTTGTATTTCAGGCTTTACAACGAGTCTCGCCCTATATTGCCTCACTAATGGCTTACCTTCTCTGGTTTCATCCAGGTCGAAGGGCTACACATGTGTTACCCGCATTTACGCCGGCCGGTAGTCACTCGATGAATATTAAAGTGAACAATAAGGAAGTCTGCGTTTGTAGTGCAGGAAGCGGACCGTCAGTACTACTAGTCCATGGCTGGGGTAGCAGCGGCCGTCAGATGGCAAACATCGGGCGACAACTACTACAACAGGGCTATCGTATTACCTGGTTTGATGCTCCCGCTCATGGCGAGTCAAGTGGCTGGCAGTCAAACCTGTACGAAATTAGCGAGACCCTGCTTGCAATACAGCAACAACAGGGTGACTTTTATGCAGTTGTAGCACATTCATTCGGTGTGCCCTGTAGCTTTTATGCCATCAGGCATGGACTGAATGTAGAAAAAGTCGTAGCCATTGCATCCCCTGCAACGATCTCTGGCATGATTGATAAATTCTGCAGTATGATAAGAGCTAACCAGGCAACTCATGATCATCTAACAAAAAGAATCAGTAGATTTGTAAGAGAAGCCGATATTACTCATATCGATACTGCCTTTATGGCGCAGACAATTGAACTACCCTGCCTGCTTATTCATGACAAACATGATCGAATGGTTAAATTTGATGATGCACGTATAATACAGCAGAACCTGCAGCACTCACACCTGATACAGACTGAACATCTTGGACATAATAGAATTTTACAGGATGACAATACCATCAAACTTTGTATTGATTTTATTCGCGATACAGAGAATATGAAAAAGGCGTCATAACCTCTAGAACCATATATTTCTGTACCGAAATGCAACTTCTGACAGCTAATTGATTTTCAACGATTCTTTTTTTAGCTAGAAAGGTTTTGTAGATATCATAATCCCTGAATAAATAATATAATCTTTATTATCCAGACACGAGTCGGAACATTATTCACATTTCAGGGCAAATTATGCTTTTAACTGCATTATCAGATAGCTGGCTATTTTTTAAAAATCACATTATGTCACTAGCCATCATTATTCTTCCTATTGCCATCCCCGTAGAAATAATTAACGGCATATATCAAAGCCAGTTATCTACAGAAACAGTGATGCTATCCGATTTACTTTTACCAATGGGCATCTCATTCCTCGCGCACCCCATCTATGCTATAGCTGTAATTTTTTATGTTGTATCACGGGTATCTGGTGAAACCATAGGCATTACTCAACTCTGGCAACTGGGGTCAAAATACTGGTTCAGTTTTATTATTCTTGAGATTATCATCGGTATATCTGTGATGTTTGGTTTAATGCTATTCATTGTGCCAGGAATTATTTTTATGATTCGCTTTTGCTTTTCGGAATTTGAATTACTACTAAATAACCAGACTCCTGTGGACGCTATGAAAATTAGCTGGCAATCTACTGCAGAGTATATGTGGGATCTGCTGGCAGGTTTCCTGTTAATCACCATGATTCTATATATCCCGTTGTATATGCTAATTTCTTCACTGGATGAAACAAGCGACATCTACCTGCCTGTAAATATCTTTGCCAATATCTGTTATACAGTTCTGAGTTCATTTTATGCTATTTTCACTTATCGCATGTATGAATTCTCAAAAGATTCCAGTAAGGCTATTCAGTAATAACAGAAAGGAATTGTTCAAACAGATTGCAGGCTTATACTCGTTTAAGCTTGAACGTAGCCATAGTAGCAATAATTAAAAATAACGATGACACGAGCAAACAACCTGTCAGGTCATATTTCTGATATGACCAGCCAGACAACAGGGTACCTGCCAGTCGACCAGCTGCATTTGCCATGTAGTAAAAGCCAACATTCATCGCGATCTTATCATTATCAGACCAGGAAACAATCAGGTAAGAGTGCAAGGACGAGTTAATTGCAAACACAAATGCAAATACAGTAAGCCCTGCGATAATAACGATTTGTGGATTGAAATCAAAATATAGAAATAATGCAATTCCAGCAGGAACAAGGGTGAGCAAGCTTACCATCTGTAAAGCAGTTGTGGCATCTGCCCCTCTTCCCCGGTGAAATTGTTTTATTAATCTGGGAGAAAATGCCTGGACAAAACCATAACCAATAATCCAGAATGCCAG
>JBFHVK010000374.1:0-2730 GCA_041589615.1 Gammaproteobacteria bacterium
CAATTGCTGGCCCATGAAGGGGTTGAAATTTAGCCGCTCATCCCAATCTGAGAGTGAAATTTTCATGATTTATTTTCGGAGCACACAATGACGGTAGAAGCCTATAAAGAAACCCTTGAATTTCAGGCAGAGGTAAAACAGCTGCTCAAGCTGATGATCCACTCCCTGTACTCAAATAAGGAAATCTTCCTGCGCGAACTGGTATCCAATGCATCCGATGCCTGTGACAAGCTTCGTTTTGAGGCGCTGGGCAATGACGCGATTTATGACGGCGACTCGGAGCTGAAAATTCATATCGAATTCGATAAGGACGCCAGAACACTGACGATTTCGGATAATGGCATAGGTATGTCCCGTGATGAGGTCGTTGAAAACATTGGTACCATTGCTAATTCAGGTACAAAAAAATTCATCGATTCGCTTACAGGTGACCAGGCTAAGGATTCACATCTTATTGGCCAGTTTGGTGTTGGTTTTTATTCCACATTCATTGTTGCCGACAGGGTAACTGTTAAAACGCGACGAGCAGGCCTTGCTGCAGATCACGCTGTACTGTGGGAATCGACAGGTGAAGGTAATTACACGCTGGAAACCATCGAAAAGGAAAAGCGTGGAACAGATATTATTTTACATATTCGTGAAGGTGAAGAAGAATTTCTTGATGGCTGGCGTTTAAAACAGATTATTCACACCTATTCAGACCATATCTCGCTGCCCATTACCATGCCTAAAGATGCACCTGTTACTGATGAAGATACTGAGGCAGAAACTTCTGAAGTAGAAAACGAAGTGATAAATAAGGCATCAGCATTATGGGTGCGTGCTAAAAGCGATATTTCGGAAGACGAGTACAAAGAATTCTATAAGCATATCGCGCATGATTTTGAAGAGCCAATGCTGTGGAGTCACAACAAGGTTGAAGGTAACCAGTCCTACACTTCGTTATTGTACATTCCAAAAAATCCACCATTCGACCTATATGAGCGTGAACGTAAACAGGGTATAAAATTATATGTGAAACGTGTATTCATAATGGATGATACCGATCACATTATGCCGATGTATCTACGTTTTATTCGTGGTGTTGTGGATTCTGATGATTTACCACTGAATGTGTCACGTGAAATACTGCAGCACAATAAAGTTATCGATAAAGTTAAATCTGCATCAGTGAAAAAAGTCCTGGGCATGATTGAATCGATGGCAAAGAATGATGCAGAACAGTATGCTGTTTTCTGGAAGGCCTTTGGTAATGTTATCAAGGAAGGTCCAATAGAAGATTTTGCCAATAAGGATCGTATAGCGAAGTTACTGCGTTTTGCATCTACTGAAAATGATAGTGCAGAGCAGAAGGTATCTTTTGAAGATTATATTGGACGTATGAAGGAAGGCCAGGAACAGATTTATTACATTACTTCTGAGAGTTATGCTGCTGCGAAAAACAGTCCACACCTCGAAGTATTCAAGCGCAAGGGGCTTGAAGTATTGTTGTTATCAGATCGTATTGATGAATGGCTGGTTCAGCACCTGACCGAGTTTGATGGCAAGAAACTACAGAATATTGCCAAGGGAGATCTTGACCTCGGAAGTTTTGAGGACGAGGAAGAAAAGAAAGCACAGGAGCAGGCCGAAGGTGATATGAAGGGTGTTGTAGAACTGATGAAAGAAAAACTGGCAGACAAGGCCAAGGAAGTTCGCATTACACACCGACTAACTGATTCACCATCATGCCTGGTTCTGGATCAGCATGATATGGGCTTACAGATGCAGCAGATTATGCGAGCAGCAGGTCAGGAGATTCCCGTGAGTAAGCCTATTCTGGAAATTAATCCTGATCATCAGCTGGTTAAACAACTGAAAGATATGGCCGACCAGTCACGCTTTGAAAACTGGGCTCATATACTGTTTGATCAGGCAATGCTGGCAGAAGGTGGTCAGCTGGATGACCCGGCCGCGTACGTAAAACGTATAAATGCAATGTTGAATAGCTAACTACTGGCTGGTTCTGATTGTACTAAAGAAATCCCCCGTCGCAATGCGGCGGGGTTTCTTTTATGCTATCTTTAGTTGTGACAGAACGGTGATTGCTATTTAAAAGCTCATCGGCTAAAAATAACTAATTATCTGCCTTTTCCGAACCGGATTATTATAATTAAACAAGCAGGGAAGTTTAATACAATAACGACCTGTAAAATGCATAGAATTAATCAAATCAAATACGTCAATAAAATCATCTTGCTATTGCTGCTTGTGTCCTCCTTTATGGCGTTTACTGCAGAGGCCTCTGGTCGCTTCAATACGCAAAAACGCTATCTGTATGTGCAGCCTGGTCAGAATATATTCAATATTGTTAAAGTACTGTACCCAGGGCAGCAGGATAAATGGCCTGCGATCATTAAAAACATAGTAAGGAAAAATCCCCATGCGTTTATCGGCGCTGATGCAACACGTATCCAGGCAGGGGCGCGACTGGAGCTGCCACCACTTTCTGCGCGTTTCAATCCCGGAGCGTCTGGTGGAACGATGGTATATAAAGGTCCTAAGGCAGTTGGGCAGGTGGTAAAAAGTCGTGGTAAAACATTTGTGTTGTCGAAAAGGAAAAACAAGAGAAATTTAGATGTAGGCAGCGAAGTCTATGTGGGTGACAGAATCTATACCGGAGTTAAAGGTTTTGTGCGTCTGAGTATGATTGATGATGCAAAAATAGACATACGTTGCAATAGTGAAATG
>JBFHVK010000375.1:0-2720 GCA_041589615.1 Gammaproteobacteria bacterium
GCATAAAATTATGCATAAGCCCGCGATTAACCGGGTACGTGAACAGCTGGTTGATGAGTTTAAAGAGTTAATGGAACTGCTGCATATTGCTGCGGAACGTGGCAAAGGCCTGGAGCAGTGTTATGCGCGATGTATGACTCTTTATCAGGGTTTTAAAAACTATGGCATAGCGGCTGAGGGAGAGACTGCTGCGATTTACTGGTATGAAACCTTCAGTAAGGGATTTGTACTTCATGAAACACCACTCGATATTGCAGCACTTTTCAGTCAGCAGCGCGATGCCCTGCCAGGCAGCTGGATATTTACTTCTGCGACACTTGAAGTAGGTCATGATTTCTCACACTTTGCTCAACGACTGGGGCTTGTTGAATACGAAACAGGTAACTGGAATAGCCCTTTTGATTATCAGCAGCAATCACTGCTCTATTTGCCTGACAATTTGCCGGATCCTTCCAGTTTTAATTACACGAAAGAATTACTGGAACAGGCGATTCCTGTGCTAGAGGCCAGCCAGGGCAGGGCGTTTTTACTCTTTACCAGCTACCGTGCATTGAATGAGGCCATCCGTATATTGCAGCCGAAAATCAGGTTTCCCCTGCTAATTCAGGGCACACTTCCCAAGCACCAGTTACTACAGAAATTTAGAGAGCTGGGAAATGCAGTACTTCTTGGTACTGGCAGCTTCTGGGAGGGAGTAGATGTGCGGGGAGAGGCGCTGTCCTGTGTGATTATTGATAAACTGCCATTTGCTTCACCCGGCGACCCGGTGATGCAGGCACGTCTTGACGGTATTCGAAATCAGGGCGGTAACCCGTTTATGGACTACCAGTTACCCCAGGCCGTGATTGCATTAAAACAGGGGGCCGGTCGCCTGATACGTGATATGAAAGATTATGGTGTGTTGATGATTGGTGATAATCGACTCAAAAGCAAACGCTATGGCAAGGTGTTTCTGCAAAGCCTGCCAGACATGCCTGAAACACGGAGACTGGTCGATGTGCAGGCATTTTATGATTCATGGCGTGATACGCCAACAAAAAACCGGGTGAATGAATGAAAATTCTTGCCGTTGATACCGCTACTGAAGCCTGTTCCGCAGCCCTGTTTATTGATGGGGAAATCCTTGATATATACCAGCTTGCACCACGGGAGCACACTAAACTGATTCTTGTGATGGCGCAGCAGTTACTGGATAAAGCCGGCCTGCGAGTGACTGATCTGGATGCACTGGCATTTGGACGTGGGCCCGGTTCTTTCACAGGCGTTCGTATAGCCACCGGTGTTGTGCAGGGGATGGCGTTTGCAGCTGATCTACCAGTGGTAGCGGTGTCTACGCTGGCATCCATTGCACAGCTTTGCCATGAAGAACATGCACAGTCACGCGTGCTCGCAACGATTGATGCGCGTATGGGGGGCGTCTACTGGGGTTGCTATGAGCAGACGCCAGATGGCCTGATGCAACTTGTCGATCGTGAACAGGTGACAGCCCCTGAGAAGCTCACGCTTCCCTCTGTAGAAGGCTGGAGTATTGCAGGTTCCGGCTGGAAAAGTTATTCAGAAGAATTACAGTCAGTTCTGGGTAACCAGCTGACCGCACACTATGGTGATTATCTGCCGCATTCAAAAACCATTGTAAGGCTTGCGGCTGACGGCTTTAGCCGGGGAGAAGCGGTGAGTGCCGAACTCGCCCTGCCTGTGTACCTGCGGGATGATGTCGCAAAAAAAGCGGCGGCTCAATAGCATTGTGAATAGATGATAGTGGCGATATAAGGTAATATATCGCGCTTTTACAGATTCATAAAAACTGACAATACATGCTCGAAATTAACCCGATACAAAACCAGATTGCTGACCTTGAGGCGCGTCGCGACGCCCTTAGGGGGTATCTTTGACTATGATGCCAGAAAAGAAGAGCTGGATGAAATAAGCCGTGAACTGGAACAGCCAGATGTCTGGAATGATCAGGAACGTGCACAGAAGCTGGGTCAGGACAGGGCACGTCTTGAAGCAATAGTCGTTACTATAGAAAAGCTTAATAGTGGCCTGGCGGATGCTGCCGAGTTACTGGAAATGGCTGTAGAAGAGAACGACGAGGAAAGTATCGAATCGGTTGTCAATGACCTGGATGCCATGGAAAAATCGATTGAGGAGCTGGAATTCCGTCGAATGTTTTCCGGTGAAATGGATTCTGCCAATGCCTTTCTCGATATTCAATCCGGCTCCGGAGGTACTGAAGCTCAGGACTGGGCAGAGATGATTCTTCGTATGTACCTGCGCTGGGGTGAAGCGCATGGCTTCAAGACCGAATTAATTGAAGCTTCACCGGGTGATGTTGCCGGCATAAAAAGTGCGACGATTCGTTTCGAAGGTGAATATGCCTATGGCTGGTTACGCACCGAAACGGGTGTGCATCGCCTGGTAAGAAAATCCCCGTTTGATTCCGGAAATCGACGTCACACTTCATTTGCAGCAGTATTTGTTTCACCCGAAGTGAATGACGATATCGATATTGATATTAATCCGGCCGACCTGCGTATTGATGTTTATCGTGCCTCTGGTGCCGGTGGACAGCATGTTAACAAAACCGAATCAGCTGTGCGAATAACACATAATCCAACTGGTGTCGTGGTACAGTGTCAGAATGACAGGTCGCAGCATAAAAACAAGGATAGTGCGATGAAGCAGCTCAAGGCAAAACTATATGAGCTGGAAATGCAGAA